>NZ_OY764544.1:302066-604132 GCF_963668475.1 uncultured Methanospirillum sp. | reverse complement strand
ACGTGATCTTCTTCCTTCACGTGAAGGAACCTGCACAATGAAGTCTTCAGCACGGTTCTGTGGCCTTCCCGGAAGATTTGGCAAGGGTTTTAAGTGGCCTTCCCTTTCAGGTCTGCATCTGAAGTTGTACGAACGGCAACCAAAGTCTGCTCACCGTGCCCTCGATGACGCGAGGACCTGTGCTGACTGTTATTTTGAACTTGTGAAAAGAGGGGTTATGATGCAGACTGAAGATATCACCGGTATATTCTTCTCAGGCTCATCCAAACCCAGGTGAATCGATTCCCCGGGCCCTGATCACCAGTACCCGATCTTCTTCTCTTTCCATTCTCCGCACTTCCAGCTCCCTTCCACCCGTGGGCGGGTAACAGAAGTACGTGGTTTCCCTTCAGAGTCGGAACCGGCATAGAGGGGAACCGGGGGATATCTCCAGCATTCGAGTCTTAGAATCTCTTTATTCTTCCCTAATATCGGGAGACAGAACTGACAATTCTGACAGAAATGTGGATCTGCTGGCATGTACTCAGAGTTTACCGGGAGTTCTATTAAGTCTTCCAATTCTTATGATCAAAGGCCTGGCAGACTGATATCGAAACTTATATCGCTCATATCAGATGACAAGTTCTTATGAATCCCGGTATCCTGGGCAGACTGTTTCATTCCTCACCAAAACCACATATCGTCGAGAGCCCGCCGCCGCCGCGAATCGTTCGCGGACCTGGTATGGAATGCCGGGAATTTGATGAAAAGCCCTACTTTATTGTCGCTTCGGTTGAGATGGGCAACACAACCACCAAGTGTATCCTGACCGGCGTGAGTCTTGAGACCGGGATGAGTTATGTCATCAATAAGACTGTCAGCATGAGTCGTGATGTCAGACCGCCAAAGTCTGGTGAAGAGGTATTTGGGAAAACCCTTGACGGTACAGAACTCACCAGGGAGTCAGTCACCGAACTGGTTCGTGATACCCTCATTAAATGTCATAAGGATGCGAAACTGGATATCAAGAAGGATCTTGACTTTGTGGTACGGAGTACCGGCGTGGTTGCTGCCATGGACTCACCTGACCAGGTGGGGGATTTCATCATCGCGCTTGCGAACGGTTGTCTTGAGGCTGGAGTTCCTCCCAAGAAGATGACTCCACCGATGTCAAAGGCCAACCAGTCTGCAAAACTTCAGCCGTTCTCTTTTGCAGATCGTGTGAATTTTTCTGGTGCAGTGGCAGGAGTTGTCCCTCCCCAGGGAACAACCGGTGTGGAGATGGTGGCAAATGAGATGGAAGGGGAACTTGCGATGGCAGGGATCAAAGAGGGAGCCAAGTGGACTCCTGTTGATTTCAGAAATCCATGTATCTCAATCGACTTTGGGACCACGCTTGACGGGCGGGTCACGAGCGATGTCGATCCCACGAGCACGAATCCCTTCTCCCGGACGATTGGAAACTTCTGTGGACTTGCCGGTGCTATCCCTGACTCGATTGTCAGGGGGACTGGCCTTGTAAAGGAGCGGACCGGAACTGCGCTGGATATCTTTGGTGACAAGACCAGTCTGACCGGGGCATTTGCTCTCCGCAAAGAATCTGATGTTGTGAAAGAGTACGTGAACCGGTGCAATGCCCTGATCTCTGTAGAAGTAGTGCCTGATGACCGGACCCGGTACGGGATGGTGCCTGTCTATGCGAAGGTCGCGAGCGAGTCTGGTGTAGCCCTGATCGGGGTTGACGCCGGAGTGAATGGCAGTACTCTTCCTGATCTTGCCCTGATTGGAAAAGAGATCATCACCGACCACAGCCTTCCGGTTCTCCATGAGGTGATCGACCGGGTCTGCGCAGAGATGGCGCTGCGTATGATCGATGTCTCAAAGTCAATGGGACTTATCTTCCCGAATACGTCGATCGGGTTCACCGGCAGGGCTGCAATCTCGGGAAAGAAACCCGATTATATTCTTGAAGGTGTTATCGCCAGGAAACTCTTCTCTGACCCGGTGAACCATCTTGTATTTGTCGATGACGGCCTTGCCCGTGGGGCGGCTTTGATGGGCAGATGTATGAACTCACTTGGAAAGACCAACAATCCGATTGGTGGAGTCAGGGGAGGCAGATGTATCATGTCACGCCGGATTGCAATCGGGAGATGAGAGTTTCAGTCACTTCCGGTGAATTCTCTCCATTCTTTTCTGTCGGTTGCTTTCTCTCCAGTACATAAAATCAATACTCCCTTACACGGCATACCTGCTGAAACCAAATAACAATGCTCATGAGTTCTGGCAGATTACAGTACCCCATGGTAGAGCAGGACTCACCGCAACTATATGATCTCATCTTTCCTCCCGGCACCCCCAGGTCAATAATTCGTGATATAATCAATCAGTTTGATGTGGAACTGATCGAATCTCCTGAAAAGCTCCAGTTTGCCAACATGGAGGGGGATGTACGAAACCTGATCGCAGCCAGAGGTAAAAAAGAGGTCATGATCCAGGTTGAGGCATTTTATAAAGAAAAGATGAAAGAGTTTGTTGAAGAATAATCAAACTCAATTTTACGGCGCATCTCATTCTGCAGGTGGATAATGCCTCCTGGCAAGAGTGGCTCTTTCAGATCTTCAAGACGATGTCTGATTCGTTTCAGGTGACTGGCTTGCAACCTCTTGTGGATATGCGTTTGTTTTAAGTCAGGGGAGTTGCGTTCTCTTTTGCACCGGTCTGGTTCAGAGTTGTATTTATGCTACTTTTCTCTGTCAGGGTTATGACTGATGTCTCAATGAAGTCTTTTCCTATTACTTCTGCCCTGACCATGTACTGGTCCGGACTCCAGGCGACTGAACTCATGTTTGCAGACCACGAATATAATCCGTCACTGCCTTGTACCACCGGTACCACTGTTGAATTTCCACCCGCCATCGTAGGCTCAAATTTACTGGTAGGCCCGAAGGATGCGGGATACACTTCCACGAGGACGTTGTTATCTGTGTTAAAGTTGGTCTCACCACTGATGACGATCAGCTCACCGACAGAATATGGCCCTCCTGTGTTGAGCGACTCTGCATACACTGGTAACACGAGTACAAACACAATCAGTATTGCTGGTATGAGAACCCTGTTCATCTGGTATGGGTTGATCAGCCCAATGCATGAGGTTTGTGATCGATCTTTTTTTAGATCACTTTTCACATCTCGTCTGAACGTAAAGAGAAATGACTTGAAGATCTGAAGCCTGGTATCCTGGACAGAATAGCATTCTGATCTTCATGCACCGGTTTTTTGCCGGTTTTATTAAATATAATTGAAAAATTTCGAATGATTCGGGTTAGTCTGACAGACCCTGCGAAGGTCCAAACCAATAACTGTTAATGGGAGTTGCTGTAAGTAGTCATATAAGATGATCCGCCCCATCCGTTCGTACTCACTGAACAATGCGCTGATGATCATCTTTTCCCTGATCTTCATCGGCATTATCGGAATGCTCTCGTTCTTTCAGTATGGTGCGGTGGCAGCAGATCAAAAAGGACAGTTTTCAGATGAGATCTCAAAGACTGATCTGATTCTTAATCACTCGGTATCTGTGCTTTTTGAAGCTCTTAACCTCTATGATTCACGATATGATTACGAGATGGAGATGGTACTGAGTCGCTTATCTGATACCTATGTCGGTTCAGGCAATGATATCTCGCAGATCAATCTGACCGGGTTCAAAGAAGAGATCTCTCCTATCTTCCCGGGAGATGTTGATCTCTACATCATCAACTCAAGTAACATCGTAGAACATACAACATATGATCCAGATATCAACCTCAATTTTACCCAGTTCCCTGAATTTGCAAAATCTCTTTCACATATCCGGAATAATCCCAGGTTTGTTGCTGATCAATGGGTTGACTCAATAAACACACCCGGGTATTACCGGAAGTACGCCTACTATCCCACACCTGATCACCGGTATATCCTGGAGATCGGTGTCCATTCTGATGAGTTCTGGCAGGCACGACGCGAGATCTTCTCCTATGAAAAACTGGGCAGGCAGATTCTTGAGATTAATCCTGACCTTGTTGCCATTTCATTCTTCAACAAAAATGTTGATCCAATCAGTGACTCGGGTTCTCCAGGTCACACCACAGAAAATTCGTCAGTGTCCCAATATATCACGGTTGAAGATCTGAACTCGACGATCCGATCTGTTTTTGCAGAGAAGAAAGCTACCGTGCAAGATACCGGATTGTACCTGGTAGACTACCAGTTTTTCACGATTCGCCATGATATCACTCCATCTTCTTCAGAGATGAATGTGGCAGCAGTACTGGTGTATTCACGTGCCAACCTTGATCGCTCACTCTCGAACTATCTTCTGATTCATGTATGTAGTACTTTTTTTGCGGTGATCCTTGCTGTCTTGTTTGCGATGTACATATCACGGTACATTTCCCGTCCGTTGGAACAGATCATCGAGGACATCGAACAGATTGCCAGGGGTGACTATCATCACAGTGTCAGAAAGACTGGTGGAAGTGATATCGATCGCCTCGGTCACAGTGTCGGGATAATGGTACAGAAGATCCTGTATGATATCGAGATAATTCAAAGTGGTCATGAAGAGATAGCAGCTGAACTTGAGCGGAGAAAGGCGGCCGAAGAGGCCCTAATTATTGCTAATAATAAACTGAACAATCTCTCCAGTATAACGAGGCATGATATCCTCAATCAGGTTACCTGCATCAGGGGGTATGCCTTCCTTGCTGAAAACAGCACATGCCAGGCAGATAATGTCCTCCATGCACAGAACATTCAGCGGATATCACGCCTGATTGAAGAGATGATCGCGTTTTCCCGTGACTACCAGACGATCGGAATCTCCAGTTCTTCATGGCAGAACCTGGATAAGGGTATCTGTGATGCAATCTCTGGTCCCTTCTCTGATCGGATCTCACTGCAGACTTCTGGCACGAATGTCTCAATTCTGGCAGATCCGCTTCTGCAGAAGGTCTTCTACAATCTTGCTCACAACTCCCTGACGCATGCCGGTCCCGGAGGAGAAAAGATTCTGATCTCGTTTGAAAAGACTGATGCTGATGGTGTGATCGTCTATGAAGATAAGGGAAGAGGAATTCCCGACTCTGAAAAGGAACTGATCTTTGAGCGTGGGTATGGATCAGGGAGCGGGCTCGGTCTCTTCCTGATAAGAGAGATTCTCGCAATCACCGGGATGAGTATCACGGAGACAGGTACATATGGTTCAGGAGCACGGTTTGAGATCCATGTGCCTGCTGATCAGTGGAAGGTTGATCCTGATACCTGATCGGGAAATTGCCGAAATGATCGATAGAACAGTTAACTGAAACCCTTCCTCCCCTCTGTTGCCGCCAGTTTCCTACCGGAACCTTTATTCGTTTACCATTATTATAATCAATGAATATATCGGGGGACTGATTTTGATACGTACACAGAGACGAGTAGAGGTTCTGGCAGTTTTAATATTGCTCTGCCTCATTCCACTCACAGGGGTTGCAGACAGAGGTATCTCTTCCCAGATGGATACTCCTAAAACACTATTCCAGTCAGATAACGCGGCGGGTTCATCATCTACTCATTCAGCAATGGTTGCTCACCCGTCAAGAGACCAGAGAAAGCAATGGAACTCAGAGTACCTGAGTGCTCCGTTAGCGACTGTGAAAAATACCGACATTAAGAAAGACCTGTCCGATTCATCTTCGATGAGTCTTCTGAGTTATCTCACATATAATGCAACAGAACGGGATCAGCAGGATTGTGGAAACGGATGGGTCTGGGCCGGGACAAGTGCACTTGAGGTTGCGCATTCAACGCAGAATGGGGTGAATGACCGCCTGTCTGTCCAGTACCTCAACTCAAAGTATCATAACGGAGGAAAATCCCCATACTCGTCTGCTGACTGTGCATGCAACGGGGGCAATGCAGCAGACTTAGCTGACTTCTATTTGATGAGCGGGAAGTACGGTGGAAACAAAACCGTGATCCCCTGGAACAACACGAATGCAGCTTTCTACGATGGTAACGTGACATCTGGTGGCCATTCGAATATTGATCTGAGTATCATAAACCTGACCCCCTCATACAAACTTGAAAGCCTGGATGTCTCACGGGTAGATACACTGAACATTCCACAGGATTCGGCGATCAGAAATATCAAGAAGATGCTGGAGAACGGAAAACCTGTCCTGCTTACCTTCTATCTTCCTGATCAGAATGCATGGAGTGAGTTTGATCAGTTCTGGAATTACGGCTTGCAGGAAGCCTCCTACTTTGACATCGATTCGTATGCAGGAAGTACCTATACCTCAACCGGAGGAAGTCAGATGGTTCTGGTAACCGGGTATACTGACAATGGAACCGCCGGATACTGGCAGTGTCTGAACAGCTGGGGCACCTCAGCCTTCAGACCGAATGGGACATTCTATATCAATGAGTACATGGACTACTCTGCAGGATACTCGGATTACGGGGAGAGTCTTCCGGTCACCCAGTGGGAGACCCTTGACACCGTGTATAATACCACTTCACAGAATGCTACCCCGATCGAGAATCCAAATCTGACTGCAGATTTTGATATATCTCCTGAAAGCGGATATCCACCGCTCACAGTCCACTTCTCAGATACCTCCCTTGGAGGACCTGACTCATGGAAGTGGAACTTCGGAGATGGGGGAGGCTCGATCATCTCAAGTCCGAACCACACCTTTACCCAGCCGGGACATTACTCTATATCACTCTCTATCGGAAAGGCAGGATATTCTGCAGGCACCGTGAAGAAGGACGCAGTGACTGTGAAGTTCCCATATGTAACAGTGAGTCCTTTCCCAAAACCTGAAGGAGGCAATTATTCTGTCCCGACTGATCCTGACGGTGATGGACGATATGAGGATGTCAATGGCAACGGGTGGCTTGAGAATGAAGATCCTGTTGTACTCCTGAAAAATCTTCAGTTTGCATTAAAGAATGAACCAGTCACCCAGTTTGACTTTGATGGAAGCGGATTCATTGGGTACGGAGATATTGCGATGCTGAAAAAGATGGTGTGATCATGGCGAAGTTAGCTCATGTTTTAGGACTGCTCTCGGTATTGATCCTGGTGGGAATTATCTCCTCTCCGGTTCTCGCCTTCTCACAGCCGGTCCTCTTCTTCTCTCCTGATGTGGTGGAGAGCAACACCGGTGAGGATGTCCAGGTTCACCTCTTGATGGACAGTGCTCCCCGTGGTCTTTCCGGGTATGGCCTGATCATCTCACTCGATACTCCCGACATTGCAGACATCACCGGAATTGACCTTCCCAAATGGACCGGACTTCAGGATACTCAGAAGCAGTCTGAATCATCATATCTCATTCAAGGTGTTGATTCAGATGACCGCCAACAGCAGGGGGCACAAAAGATTGATCTGGCTCATGTGAAGGTTCATGCCAAGGCTCCCGGCTATGCCACGATCAGGGCCACCCCTGTTATGATTGATGACGATCAGAAGGGCAGGTACGAGAGCAGCCCGGTTGCCATGACGATCATTATCACCGGAGCAGGTCCGGTTCCGATAATCCCGATGAGTACCTGATCACTCCTCTTTTTTGCCTTCGGGCTCCTGTTTTGTCAGATAGTAAACTTCGACGTCTTTTCAGTTTCAGATGGGCAGTTGAAAACCCCAACGGTGCCCCGTTGAAAAGGACTTTTTCATACAAAACGATAGATATAGTTTATCCGGCACCGAACAAGTACAGATTCTATGAGGAACTGGAGTTTAATGGCCCGGATTGTTCCTTGCGTTATCATTCTGTTGCTTGCAGTTCATGTATCAGCTATCCCTCCGATGCCCACTGAGTTTTATGGAAGTGCGGTCATCGATGGCAAACCGGCTCCTGCTGGCACGAATATCACTGCTTTAATCAACGGAGTTGAAAAAGGCAGTATCAGGACTGTGGTTGATGGATTTTATGGTGGGCCTGGAATCTTTGATGACCGGCTGAAAGTGTCTGTTCCTGAAGAGGAGTACAAGCCAGGCATGCTCAAGATCACCTTTATGATTGGCGACCAGCAGGCTGCCCAGACTGTTGATTTCGAACCTGGTGTATCCAAACAGTTTGATCTTGCATCAGGAGCAGGTGCACCGGCCATGGCATCTCCTGCCACGTATATGACTCCGGTTGATAATGTTACAACGTCTTTCTCAAAGAATCCAGTTGATAATGTAACATCCTCCTCGTTACCAAATCCAGCTGTGAATTCAGACTCCGGTTCATTTCAGCCATCTTCATCCGGAGGTTCGTCATCAGGTTCAGGAACAACCATCAGTTATGGTCTGGATCAGGATCGTACGTTCAGAGCTGAGGACGGTCTCGCAGAACTGCAGTTTGGAAAGTCGACCATGCTCTTCTCACCAGAAGGACAGTTTTTAAGTGCAGTTGGGATTCGCCCGAGAAGTGTCTCTGATCTTCCCCCTCTTTCGACAAATAAGAGTCTGAAGTTTACCGGATATGCATACGAGATCATACCGTCAGAGACGTATTTCAATCCGAAAGGAACACTTGTGCTCAGGCTCCCTCCTGACCGTGCATATGATGTCATCGGAGCAGGTCCGATACTCTATGAGTACATCTCACAGACGGCATCATGGGAGCCGGTACATACCTATTCAAGCGTCTTTACAAGTGAGATAACCGGAGATGTCTACGAAGCTGCAATCTATGGGCTGTTTATTCCTGTAAATAATTCATCCACGAGCCAGAGTCTCCAGAACTCTGTAACGTATCAGAACCAGACATCCTTACTATCTGGAGCCGGTAATGGATCGCAGTCCTCATCTCCAGTAGTGCCCCCGGCAGTTCCCATAACTCCAGTGCCGGTCCTCACCTCCCAGGAGATGATGCCTGTACCTACTCAGGGAGTACAGGTTAACAACCCTGAAACACCTGTCATCACCCCTCTGCCGGTTGTGACTCAGCCAGTTCAGACACCTGTAGTATCAGGCTCCGGGTCAGTGAAATCTCCCGGGCCAGTCAACGCTCTGCTCGCTTCCATAAAGAGCAGACTTACCGGACCAGTTCTTGCAGTAATTGGCATCGTTGGCCTGTTTATTGTGATCAATGCAGCTGCCTATGCTGTATACCGGTACTGGTGGCAGAAGCGGAAACAGAATGGGTAAGCGGTCTGATGCTGTTCTTGCGGCTACAATCATCCGCGAGATACAGAAGGGAAATCCTGAAAGAGCTCTTGAATCCATCGAGCGGTTTCTGTTGAGGAGGCCAGGCGAGCCTGCACTCCTTAATCTGAAAGGGGTTTCCCTTGACATGCTTGGGAAACATGAGGAGTCACTCTCCTGTTATGAACAGGCTCTCTCTGCAGATCCGACACCTGCAATCTATTGGAATAACAAAGGTCTTGCTCTACAGAACCTGGGTCGGTGGGCTGAAGCTGAAGAATCCTATCGCGAGGCACTGGTCAGAGAACCCGAATCACTTGAAGCAAGTTATAATCTTGCAAACACGCTCCAGTCCCTTGGCCGGTTTGCCGATGCCCTCGTGCTCTACGATCAGGCACTTGACATCAGGCCTGATCATCTCCTTGCCCTTCTTAACAAAGGGAATGCCCTGGCATCACTGAAACGGTTTGATGATGCTATAGCCTGCTATCTTGAAGTTCTTGACATCAGGCCTGACTATCCAGATGCTGCCTACAACATTGCTCACACGTATGAAGAGATGGGAAATCCTGATGCAGCACGTGAGTGGTACCTGAAAACCTTAATCATCGATCCCGACTACCATCATGCTACAGAGCAGCTCAAAACTCTGTGAATTGGTGAGGGGGGCAGGGTATGATCAGGATTCTTGTAGTCGATGATTTGGAAGCACTTCTTGATGTTGTAAAGTATATTCTGGAGTCAAATCCGGATTTTTCCGTAGATACCGCTACATCTGTAGCCCAGGCGCTTGGGTTTCTTGAGGAGCATGAGTACGACATCATCATCTCCGATTATTACATGCCTGAAGTGAACGGGCTTGAATTTTTAAAACAAGTCAGGTCGATGAATCTGTCGATCCCATTTGTGATCCAGACCGGGCATGGTGATGAGATCACGGCACTTGAAGCCCTGCAGTCTGGTGCAGATTTTTTCCTGGAAAAGGGGTCAGAAGGTCCTCTCCAGTACCTTGCATTCACCCAGATCATCAATCTCCTTGTATCACGACATAGATTGGAGACAAAATTCTATCTGATGGCTCATGCTCTTCAGGAGATCTGTGATGTCAGCCGTGACGGACTGCTCTTTATCGATGAAGACGGAACTATTCAGAATGTAAACGCGTCATTCCTTGAGATCACCGGATGCCAGGAAGACACGGTAAAAGAGGTTTCGGTTCTTGATCTGATCCCTGATGAATGGAAGGATGGGACTTCCCTTTCTCTCAGGAGACTTGATAAATCCAAAGCCGCATCAGAAGAGTTCAGGAGAGAATTCATCAGGTGTACTGGGGATAGAATTCCGGTTTCAATCAGAGCCCGTATTGTACATGACGAATTCGGGGAACCTGAAGGGATGTGGCTAATTATCCGTGATTTGTCAGATTCAAGTGGGTCCTGCGTGTAGTTTTTGCGTGAAAAAGTCCTTTTCATCGGTCCTGCCAGGGGCCCCCAACGGGGCACCGTTGGGATTTTTATAGTTGTCCTGATGACTAACAACTATGGTCCGCAGGCCTCCGGAACTGATTTACAGTGTTGATGAGAAACCACCGCTGGTTCCCCTCTTTTTACTAGGACTTCAACACATTTTCCTGATCACGATAAGCCTGATCTTTCCTGTTGTTATAATAAGGGCTGCCGGAGGAGGGGATCAGGATGCCCTGTTCATGGTAAGCATGGGGATTCTTGCTGCCGGGCTGGTCACCATGCTGCAGTCATACGGAAAGCATGGAATCGGATCCGGGTATCTGTGCCCTTCACTCTGTGGACCTTCATATCTTTCGTCGGCGATTACGGCAGCCCAGACTGGAGGTCTTCATTTATTATTTGGAATGATTTTCTTTTCAGGTGTCGCAGAAGCCCTGTTGTCCCGGGTGATCACAAGACTTCGCTCACTCTTTCCGGCAGAAGTAACCGGTGTTGTGGTAACCTTTGTCGGCATAGCCGTACTTCCTATTGCGTTTCCCAGATTTGTCGGATATAGCACAGAAACCGGCATGATGAACCAGACTGATCTCACGATAGCCGTGATCACTCTTGCAATTATGGTGGGTCTGAATCTGTATACAAAAGGGAAGATCAAGCTCTATTGTGTCCTTATCGGGATGATCTGTGGATATATTCTCTCAGCTATCATGGGTGTTCTGACATCCACACAGGTCTCACAGATCCTCAATGCTCCGGTCTTTGGGTTCCCAAATATATCTCATTTCGGGATGGCATTTGATGCTACCCTGATTCTTCCCTTTATGATCGCAATGATCTGTTCTACTCTGAAGTCGATTGGTGATATCACAACCTGTCAGCGAATCAATGATCTGGACTGGAAACGGCCTGATATGACTAACATCAGGAATGGTATTCTCGCAGACGGGGTGGCTGATATGATAAGCGGGGCTCTTGGAACATTCAGCCAATCCACTTCATCAAGTAATGTAGGTCTCTCGATCGGAACCGGAGCCACATCACGATATATCGGATATTCGATCGGGCTCATCATGATCGTTCTCTCATGCTTTCCGAAGCTGGCGATGATCTTTGTTATCATGCCCTCACCGGTGATGGGAGCGGCACTGATGTATTCGGTCAGTTTCATGGTTGTAGCAGGGCTGCAGATCCTGAACTCACGGATGATGGATGTCCGCAAGACCTTTGTCGTTGGTTTGTCGTTCCTGATCGGACTTTCAGCCCTGATTCCCGGTACCTACGATCATGTACCAGAACTTTTGAAACCGGTTTTTTCATCCACATTATCTCTGGCAACCATTACTGTCATTCTCCTGAACCTTGTTCTCCGGATTGGAATCAGATCAAGCATTTCATTTGAGATACATCCCAGAGAGAACACAGCCCAGAAGATATTTGATATCATGAGACAACAGGGAGGAGTATGGGGTGCCCGTCCGGAGGTTATCACCCGTGCTACATCAGCACTCAATGAAGGGATTGAGGCCGTTTCAATCCTGAATCCAGAGATACCTTCAATGGACGTGAAGGTATCGTTTGATGAACTAAGCCTTGATACCGATATCAGTTATCCCGGGACAATTCTTGAGATATCAAAGACCCGGCCCTCTGACAGTTCACTTCTTGATGATGAACATGCAATGGCCTCCCTCTCAAGTTACATGCTGAACAGGTACGCAGATTCGGTGAGTACAAAACAGAAAGGAGACAGAGCCCATCTGCTTATACATTTTGATCACTAATGTGTTGATTCATCTAATCGGATAATAGGAGAGAGCATGGAGATTAGAGAAGAAAAACGAGATGGAATCCTCATTGTGACAGTGTCCGGAATGCTTGATGCATCAAACTATCTTGAACTTGATACTTTTGTTCAGGAGCAGTATGGTGCAGGAGTCAGATCTTTTATTTTTAATCTGCACAAACTGGAATACTTGAGCAGTGCAGGAGTGAGAGTGTTTATCAAAACATTCCGGGCACTGTCTTCTGATAACGGTTCAATGGCATTCAGTTCTCTTCAACCTTTTGTCCATGAAATTTTCGATATTGCCGGACTGGCTTCAAAATTTCAGATATTCCCTGATGATGATAGTGCACTCCGTGCTCTTTCTGATTAAAAATGTATGACCTCCCTTTTTCCATAATTTTTGAATTAGTGCAACTGGTCTGCGTAATCATTCTGGCTTCATATTTTTTTATTCGGACAAATGTATTTCAGCGGAGTAGTTCGGGACATGGATCTTTTAGGGACAAGGTCATCCTGGTTCTTGTTTTTGGTGCATTCTCTATTTATGGAAATATCAGTGGCATCTGGCTCTATGGATCTGAAGCAAATGTCCGTGATCTCGGTCCGGTTATCGCCGGATTATTGTTCGGACCCGGTATCGGGATCAGCTCTGCAATAATTGGTGCTGTATTCAGGTTCTCTCTCGGCGGTGTTACGGTTATCCCCTGTACTCTCACGACATTGATCGCCGGAATTTTGGCAGGCCTTGTTTGGTGGGTGAATAAAAAAAAGTATATCGGGACATTCAGGGCCATACTGTTCATCTTATTACTTGAAATTATTCATCTCACGCTTATCATTCTGTTATCCGGAACCAGTATCGATGTTCTTGCCATCGTAACCACCATGTGGATCCTTATGGTTCCGCTCTATGTGATCGGGATCTCGGTCTTTTCGATTATTTATGAACAGTATGTTGCCGAATTGAAAGAACATGAGGAACTCCAGCGTCAGCAGATAGAACTCAATTCAGCGACAGAGATCCAGAGAGGATTTCTTCCCAAAGAGATGCCGACATTGCCGGGTTATGAGATCTATGCAAGTTCTACTCCGGCCCGGAAAGTTGGTGGAGACTTTTTTGATTTTATCTCGTTTGATAATGGAGATCTCGGTCTTGTTATTGCAGATGTTTCAGGGAAGAGTGTTCCGGCAGCATTATTCATGGGTCTTTCCTGCACAGCGGTCCGCGTATGTTCCCGGTGGGTCTTTAGTCCATCCAGTCTGTTAGGCCAGGTCAACTCCCATATCGTCAGGTATGCAGAGAGTGGGATGTTCTTCTCGATCTACTTCGCCCTGCTAAAGCCTGACAGTGGTAGTGTTTCATACGTAAATGCCGGTCACCCGTCACCGATTCTTATCAGAGATACAGATATAATAGAATTATCCCGGACAGGTCCGATCATCGGCTTCATGGATGGGGAGGATTTTTTCGAGAAAGAGATCACTCTTCAGGATGGGGACCTTCTGGTCTGCTATACTGACGGAGTGACCGAAGCAAAACGATCTGATGGAGAGATGTTTGGAAAGAAGAGGTTGATTCAGGTAGTGAAATCGTCACGTGAAGAACCAGTACATGATATCAATGATATGATCCTTGCAGAGATCTCCCGATTTGCCGGAGATGCCCCTCAGTTTGATGATATCAGTCTCCTAATCGTGAAAAAAACAGCCTGCTTATAGTCCAATCATTATCAGGCTGTTTCAGGAATGTTTGTTGCATTTCAGATTCAATACATACTGAATGCAATTTTCTATCTTCCATACGTCATATTCAAAAATTCTCATAGGTCTCATTCCTCCCCTTGGAATCGGCATTATTGCCTGGGGGGTGGGTCAGGTCATTCCCATTCTTGGCGGGCCTGTAGTTGCGATCCTGATCGGACTGATTGTAGGTCAAATATTCGGGCTCCGGCAGGAATGGACAGACGGGGTCGCCTTTGCTTCGAAAAAGATCCTGCAGGGATCAATAGTACTTCTTGGCGCCGGGATGTCACTGACTCAGGTAGCACAGATTGGTGGATCAGGCCTTCCCATTATGATAGGGACACTGGCTATCTGTTTGATCGGTGGTCTTGTCATCGGCCGTGCCATGAATATTGAAGAACAGATCCGTTCGCTCGTCACGTATGGCACAGCCATATGCGGGGCATCAGCAATTGCTACCATGAGTGTGGTAATTGGGGCCTCGGGTCCTGCAATCGCCGTTTCAATAACTGTGATCGTTCTGTACAATGTTCTTGGGGCAGTCCTTTTTCCGGCAATTGGCCATATTCTCGGTTTGTCACAGGAAGCATTCGGTATGTGGGCCGGAACTGCAATCAATGATACCTCTTCGGTGGTGGCTGCTGCAACTGTGTATGGGGCCGTTGCTGCAACATATGCGGTTGTCGTGAAACTCACCCGGACACTTGCCATCATACCACTTGCCCTGTTCAGGTCATGGTCGTTGAATTCACAACTGCCTTTAGAGGAACGTCACACTACTGTGTGGTACAAACTGATTCCTCCATTTTTGATCCTGTTCATCGTTGCTGCAGCAGTTCAGTCACTCGGAGTTATTCCCAGTGGCTGGAACGATCCGATTCACTTTCTGGCACACTTTGGAACAACTGTTGCCATGGCAGCAGTTGGGATGAGCAGTTCTCTTTCAGCAATCCGTGAGGCGGGATGGAAACCGGTGGCACTGGGGGGAATCCTCTGGTTCCTGGTAGCAACCAGCAGTCTTATCCTTCAATGGATGTGTGGGAATCTGTAAATGTCCTCCTGATTTTTTTTTCATACCTTCTGGGACACACAAATCGTGAGACATAAGAAGGATGAAGGCAGAGAGAATGTATGTTTCCAGGATTCAGGGTTACGATCTTTGGAAAATTATCCAATCATTTGTTCAGTGTTACGGTCCGGGGTGCATATGAATGACCGGTAGCGAGAGCCAGCCTGAAAGAAAATGTGACAAATGCGGTGTTCTTTTTGGTAATTCACCGATGATCTCTGTCTCTGACCGGTTATATTGTCCAGATTGCTACAATAAAAAATTGAAAGAAGCAGTTAATGGATTTTCTTCCACTAATGAGAACCCGGTTCTTCACTTTGAATTTGGAAAGGGTGTGATTGATATCTCCCGATGTTCCCCGGAGACAGAATCAGATGTGTCATGCGAAAAGATTGTGCGGCTTGAGAAGGTGTGTGAAGTAATGGAATCTGACAAGAAAATGGATACTGCAATAACAACATGTAGTGCTGTATCATGTAGGTGGAATGAACAGAATATCTGCAGGTTCAGGTCGGTTGCCATAGGAGAGGATGGCAGGTGTAAAGAGTTTGAAATCCGGTGATAATCGATATAATCCACATTTTGTGAATAGTGATACGTAATCCCGATATCAGGTATTTACCGTTTCAAGCACCCATTTATCTTTAACCAGAATGGGCTTGGGGGTGTCTCCTGCCCTGTTTAGATAAAGGTCATCAAATTTTTCATATTCAAATCCCATAATTTAAACGGGTCATTTTGTTTCCATAGGGGTATTTATAAAAGGGGATCTATGATGAACCATAGTCTCCTATCATATGCAATCTCCCTGGTGATAGTGACCCCTTGAGAAAATGATATAAATGACCCATTTGCATAATGCCGGATAGTTTGATACTTATTTTTGGATGTGATGTTGGGTAGAGTAAGTATTCGTTTATTCCTGAAAATAATGGCATATCGGGTGTATTTTATACACCATTTGTATGGTCTATGATGAGTGAATACTTCCCCTTCTTAGTCTGGTTTCCGGTCTGCTGGTTTCGCATCGAGGATCCTGAAAAAATCGCCGGAATGGTGGGTCAGGTGAGAAATATCTCTGCAATACCTGAGCAGACCGTTCCTCTATATAAAACCGAATAATGAATGGGGGTTCTGATCTTTGATCATTGGGAGCCATACTCCTGTGGTAATAGTTCGGTGAGATTCTCATACTGTACAATTCTACTTATTTCAGCGAATTGCCTCGTATCCCTTGCTCATCTGGATAAACCGATATTTATGGTCTCTCACACTCTGAAATTCATCAGAATATTTATTCTTTATGTCTACCATTGTATCTATTATGAACATGAATCCGGGTATTTTTCTCGTGGTTACGATGGTATTGGCTATAATCTGTTTGTTTTGTTGTTGTGTATCTGCTGATGATACGGCAACCTCTTCTCCTCAGGCTTCTCCATGGGCAGGAACGTGGACTGATGCTAATTATACGGTCACTCTAACTCAGGACGGGTCTACCATCAATGGAATAGCCATTGTTACTGATCCTGATCTGGCTGATCCCTTCTGGTTAACAGGCACTCTATCAGAAGACGGCAAAACACTTCAGAGTGTTTTGACTGAGACCGGGACACTTACCCTGAATCTTTCAGAAGACAAGATGATGTTTTATGGTGCCGGAACCGTGGATGCTGTTGATAATGTGAGCGAACCCTACTCCTACACGTTCAACGCAACCAGAAATGGAACCACTGTTATACCAGATCAGGAATGGACCGGAACCTGGGCTAGTAAAAGGAATGTGATGATCTTTCATCAGAATGGCACATCTGTTACCGGTGATTATCATGCTCTGATGTCAACAACGTTCGGAGGTCAGGTCAATGGGACTATCTCAACAGATAAACAAATCCTCTCGATGAAATGGACTTCACCAGTGAATGATACATTTTCGCTTTCTGATGATGGAATGAATCTGATTGAGGGAGACTGTTCAGAAGAAAAGATCAGTGTCAATGGATACTGTCTGAATCTGACAAAAAAGGTCTGAAATTTATCGAGAATTCTTTTTTATGTACTATGAACCCCGGTCCATCTGGTCCGGGTATGCCTTTTGTTGATGTGGTACATTTTTGAGTTCTGTTTTAACCGTCAGGATTTATCTTAGAAATACCGGGAAATGGTTTCCGGTTATTTTCCAAAGAAATCTGTAACTTCCTGTAAATATTTCCGTATAGGGAGCCCCTGCGGACATTTGTCCTCGCATTCTCCGCACTGGATGCAACACGAGGCGTACCCCGGTATCCCTCCCGAAAACGTACCGCTGAGTGCCCAGAGGTACACCTTTTTTGCTTTCTCCTCTGCTTCGTAGGTGTACGCCTGATTGTAATAATTGAAACACTCGGGGATATCGACGCCATTTGGGCATGGCATGCAATACCGGCAACCGGTGCACGGGATTTTTATCCGGGATGCATATGTGTCCCGCATATTTTCTACAACTGCAAGGTCTTCGGGAGAAAGGGAGTATGGCATGCCGTTTTCTGCACTGGCGATGTTTTCCTGTACCTGTTCCATTGAAGACATACCAGAGAGAATTACTGTGACCTCCGGATGATTCCAGACCCAGCGGAGTCCCCATTCAGATGGTGTCCGCCTGACCGGGGCGTTGAGGAGATGCTGGTGAATAACGGGAGTATCACCTGAGAGGAGACCACCCCGAAGGGGTTCCATGACAACGATGCCGAGACCCTTTTCTACAGCATATTTGAGTCCTTTTGTTCCTGCCTGGTTCTCTTCGTCCATGTAGTTGTACTGGATCTGGGCAAACACCCATTCATACGCATCGACTATCTCCTTGAAGACCGGGAACTGGTCATGGAAGGAGAATCCAGGGTATCGAATCCGGCCATCTGCTCTGGCAGTGTCAAGGAATTCAAGTACACCAAGGCGATTTAGATTTTCCCAGGTTTCATTCCCAAGACCGTGGAGAAGATAAAAATCGATGTGATCCGTACCGAGCCAGACAAGTTGTTCGTTCAGGTACCGGTCCATGTCCTCCCGGTTCGTGATAAGCCAGCTTGGGAGTTTTGTTGCCAGGAAAACCTTGTTGCGGTACCCATCACCGAGTGCTTTTCCTACAATCGGCTCACTTTGACCGTCATGGTAGGGGTAGGCTGTATCAATATAATTGACCCCGTTATCAATGGCAGTCCGGATCATGTCTATCGCTTTTTGTTCATCGACGTTTCCTCCATTATGAGTGTCATCTGATAGAGGTAATCGCATACACCCAAATCCGAGGATTGAGAGATCGTGACTGCACCGGGGGAACTTCCTGTAAAGCATCCTGTCACCCTGTACGGTGTATGAAGATCTTAAGGGGATAAATAGGGATCTGTGAGAATAAGTTCGGAAATTGGGTAGCGAATTGCCGATTCCAGTGTTGGGAAAATAGGGTTATCTACACTCGTTGATCAGGTTTGTGAGTTCCTTGTTACCCCTTTTTTTGTTATGAGGCTAGGGTGAGAGTTTGTCCTTGAGCCGTCATGGCTTATTCTATATGGGATGTAAGCCCGGAAATTGTATGGTGAGATCAGATGAACTACTTAAAGGAGTTGATGGTTTTAGCCTCGTGTTCTCGTAGATAACCTGGCCAGAGTAATACTTAAAAGATTTTGAGAATACCAGGGGGTGACTCCAGATTTCTCAAGAATATACATAAACATGGTTTGTTGTTTAGGCTATCCCGGATTGGGGGAGTGAAGGAGGTGAGATTGTCGATCAGAATTACAGGATTCTGAATATCTGTCTTTACTGCTAAAAATTTGTGTGAAATTTGCCGAATGCGAATCTCCTGCCGTTATTGTATTCGACTGAATAGAGAATTAAGGGGGGGATTTAGAATTAGTTGAACATGGATCTGAAAAGTGAGGATTTGAAAAGAAGGATGAGGAAGCGAAGCGCCAGAAACTAAAGTGGATCCCAACTATATACAAATTATAGAGTATTTCCAAATAAACCGTTTATCTTCAATATTGTGTATATAATGGGGGATTTTTTACTATGGCTTTCTTCCGGCCATAATAAAAATCGAAAAGTCACGTGTTTCTCCTGTTTGAGATACTCGTTTCATTGTTGCAGCGGTCTTCTCTCTTATAGAATCATATCCAGCATCTTCCAGGAGTTTTTTCATGATAGATCGTTCAAACCCGAAGTGAAATACACCCTCATTTGAATCATGGAATTTGCCATCATCAGGATCAAGCTCAATTATTACAATCTGACCAGATGATCGGGTAACTCCCGCCATTGCGTTAAGGAGTAATGGTATGTCTTTGATATGGTGAAATGTCATACTACTTACAACAAGATCATACTCGCCTGATGGCAGAACCCCTCGGGAAATATCTGTGAGATATGACTTGACATTTGTGATACTCTGGTTTTGTATTTTCATATCAAGGACATTGAGCATTCCCTGTGAACTGTCAATCCCCGTAATGCTTCTAACTAGTGGTTGGATTTGTAGTGTTAACAGACCAGTTCCACATCCAAAGTCCATAACATCCATATCAGGTAGCAGCGAAATCATCTCCCTGATAACTATTGCACCATCGTTTGCCAATTTCACCCGACCAGGTTCTTTATCCCAGGTCATGGCTTCTGAATCAAAGTCTCTCTTCTTATCGTTCATAATAACATCATTTTTTAGGGTCAGGTTATCCTTTTCTTTTTCATGGCTGAAGCAATCTCATATAATAAAAACCCGTTCCATGAAGGACGGCATTTGGATTATGACACGTTATTCGATCTTTTGCTACAAGTGTTGTTACCGGTGCCCTTGAATACTTGGTGAAGAGAGTATCATGCCCGACACAGAGTCCGAGCAGGATATTCAGATCAGTTCCTGCCTCCTCGAGTATTTTTGCCTGGGCAACCGGATTACAGATAGGCTCGAATGTCCCAGGTTTTGCTTTTTCGTTATCCAAAAGACCTATCTCTTCTTTGGGTATTGCTCCGCATTTGCAGCATACAGAAACCACGTTAAATCCATGGACCATAAGGATTTTTTGAAGAATTCGATCTTCTTCCATCAATCCAAGGCATGTTGCGATACCTATTTTTCTATAACCCATCTCACGGGCAAAGTCAATGGTGTCTTCAACCCGGGTCCATTTCATGTAACTCCTACCTTCTGTCCTAGCTGCAGTAATTGCCATCTTTTTAATGTCAGGATCAGATTTGTAAAGGTCGAGGGCGGCTCTGATGGACGACTGCTTTGTCTTTGTTGGACAGAACTGCGGGCCATTGTCTGGTGTCTGACTATAACATGCTTGTATGTGACAGTTGCTGCAATCCTGATGCTGTTCAGGCATTTTCTCACCTGATTGAAGGTATTTTGCAATTATTGCACAAAATGATCATACTATCACTTCTCCAGTTATCTCTGGCAATTTCACCGTGGTTGTAGTTTTACTGGCAAAGATTACACTATAAATCTCTGAAAATACACGGTATATACTCCGGGTTGGTTTTCAACATTGTTTGAAAATGAGACCTGTGCGATTTAAAAATGCCTCATCTCAGTGTTTATGAGCATAGAGATCCCAGACGTGAGTTCTGTATAACAACTGACACAAAAGTTATTACAACATTAATTGATACTCCTATCATGGGTTTTTCCGGTTGTTGTCCTGCCGATAGTGATCTTGAGAATGCATGGCGAAATGATCTCGAACGGGAAGTGCATGAGATCAACTCTCCGGTTTTCGATGACGCAGCCGAGCTTATGAAGATCGTTGCAAACCCACTTCGGGTCAAGATCCTGTTTCTTTTGGAAAAGAAGGATCATTCTGTGTATGAACTGATGTATGTCCTTAAGGAACCCCAGAATCTTCTCTCATATAATTTAGGGGTTCTAAAAAAAGCGGGTTTTCTGGAATCTTACTACCGTTCGCGGCATAAAACGTATCGTTTAACCGGTGAACGCAGTGCCCCACTCATCCGGTGTCTGCGGCAAGTACTCATTCCCTGAATTACTTTTTTGTCATCTGAAGTTCCCAGGTGATCTCAACAGATCTTCCAAGAGTCACTGCTATTGGGCAGATTGCAGTCACCGACCGGAGGATTGCATTGTGCAGCACCTCATAATCTGTGTCTGCACTAACTAGGAAGATGAGATGAATTGTTTCAAATGCCCGGGGTTCATCATGTCGAAAGACACATTCTGCTTTCACGGTAAATGAACGGGGCATTATCCCCTGGGCATCTAACAGAAAAAGAACGTTGGTTCCGGTGCAGCAGGCAAGAGAGGAAATAAAGGCGTCAACCATTGTGAAATGACGAGGAGTTTCTCCCTCCGGGATTTTGGCAACAAGAGTAAGACGGTTTCCATTGCGGTTCTCAACAACAAATTCTGACCCCCCTTTCCATGATGCCTTGACAAATGTCCAAGTACTTCCTGTCATGATCTCTCGTTTGTAAATGGTTTAATTATCAGACATTATGGAGTATCTGATTAATCCTTCGTCCTCATGGAGGATACTAATCCACAGGGTTGTCTGAAGTGGGTTCGATTATCTCTGTTCTCTCTTAGCGATAATGAGGGGAGAGGGTGTGGGTTAATCATATCCTTGAAGGGAGAATGATATGCTCCCAGGTAAGGTATGATGCTCTCCCAAACGTCGCTGCGACTGGACATTTTCGACCCATTATGTCACGGATGACCTTTTCAGCATAATCATTGTCGATTTTTCCGGTTAATGTCAGTGTTACATGAAGCGTATCAAACAGGGTAGGAGGTGTTGGTCTGCGAACTCCATGTACTGATACATTAATGTCCTTTACATCAATTTTGTCGGTGTTGATCATGACGTCGATGATCTCATGAGTCAGGCAACCTGCAAGTGTAGAAACGAATGTCTCCATAGGTCCCGGAATTTTTCCTGAACCCATGAGAGCATCGGTTGCAGCCATGGTTATTTTGCAGTTAGCACGTGATGTTGCGACAAGTGTTCCTGCTTCCTTATCCCAGGTTGCATGTATCTCCATCGGCGGTAGTCCCCCGGGTGGAGCACAGGTGTGAGGTTCTGATTTTTTTACACTACTCATAGTGAATTCTCCATTCCATCCTCTGGCACACTCATTGGATCCAGATGAATTTGCCACAGGATATGCTCTAATTGTCGATGCAGATGATATATATTCTGAAAGTTGGTTTTCAAAGATCTTTGAAAAATAATGATACCCGGTAGTTATGAGAAACCCTGTTTCTTAGGACAGGAACAGTCTTTTTCTGGATTTGGTTATAAAAGAATAATAGTTATACTAAGCGACGGAATACTTTATTAATAATGCCTGATGAATAATACTCTATGCGTAGGTTAACCGTAATTAATGCCCAATCAATGGTAAATTTGCTTCAAAATGAAATTCATAGAAATGACGAGTCAAGATATGATCACCGTTTGCACGGAGTATTGCTCGTTGCTTTGGGATACTCTTGCTCTGAATCAGCCAAAATGTTAGGCCATACTGTCACTACGATAGAAAACTGGGTAAATCGCTTCAATAAAGGGGGATTCAATTCATTAAGGGATGAAATCCATACTGGACGTCCCCCTTCTCTCTCTGAACCTCAATTGAATGATATTCGTAAAGATATTGTTCAGGATCCTAAAAATTTAGGGTATGATCAAAATCTCTGGGATGGAAAACTTCTAAGTCATCACATATTACTCCAATATGGTATCACTTTAAGCGTAAGACAATGTCAAAGACTCTTTCATAAAATGGAATTTAGACAGAGAAAACCACGACCTATCAGTTCTAAAGTTGATAAAAAGAAACAAGAATGTTTTAAAAAAACTACGTCAGAAGATTCAAAGCGGGAAATATGAAGTATGGAGCACAGATGAATGTCACTTCCAGCAAAATGGAACGAGATGCAGGATGTGGATTCCTAAAGAGATCAAAAATCCCACTGTAAAACAAGAACCGACCCGACATAAAATAAGCGTTTTCGGAACTGTCAATAATAACGATGGAAGATTTGTGTATAGCATCAATCCGGTTTTTAATGCCCAAACTTTTCTTGAACACTTAAAGCAAGTAATTCAATTTCGGGCCAAGAAAAAGAAAATTTTACTCATTATCGATAACGCAAGATACCATCATGCGATATTACTGAAACCCTGGCTTGAAGAAAATAAACGGAAAATAGAACTCTTCTTTTTACCACCATACAGTCCGGAGTTGAATCCCGTAGAATTAGTTTGGAAGGAAACTCGGTATTCTGAAACACATAATCGCTATTTTCCATCCCTACAATCACTGTCAGGATCCATTACTGGGGTATTTGAAAAATGGAGTATGCCTAATGACTCATTAAGATCATTATGCAAAATTAATTGTGTCGTTTAGTATACTTCTCGCAACTTCATTAATATCGCTTCAATGGAGGTCATTCTTGGAACCTTCAAATATACTATTTGTTGTTGTTTTATACCGAATACTTAATCGTTTTTCGCTAAAGGAGCTTCATGTCTACATCATACCGTTATGTTGGAAGGTGATGTTCTCCGCGAAAGTGTAACGCCCTCACTTTTATATCTATTATTCAAAACCTCCCAATTTCGGCCATATATTTTATACCCCCGATCACTTTCGCCCTGTTTACTAAACCTTTAGATACAGGTTGCCAAGATCCTGGTATGCCATGCCTCCAGTTTTACACCCGGTCATATCGGGATCATCAGGCTCCTTCTCGATAATTGTTGCACCATCCGGGATCTTATTGGAAGCGCTCAGTACCGTACTCAGTTCGTATCTTACTCGGTCCCTCTACATATGCGGGAATTACCCGGTTTATCTCACAAAAATCATTGTAGATCATAACAAGATCAGGGTCAGGCGTGCTCTCACCGCATATCAGATCCTCACCATTCTTGAGGAGGCCAACGAATCCCTGATTCTCTTTGAGCATGATCGGACATGGTATCAGGATGCTCCACAGTTCATATCGATTATTGGAGAGGTCTGTAAAAGAAAGGCAAACACACCACAGTTGATCATTCTGTTTTCAGATCGATTAGATCAATGGCTCTCTCAAATTGATCCATATAGTAGCCGGGTTGTTTATTATTTGGATACCCTAGCAAAACCGAAGAAGAAACAATCACAAGGAGTAGCTCTTCAGAATACTCTCGAAGGACTCTGGTGATCAGAATAGATTCCTCATCCCCGGTCAGGGTTGAAGGGGTCGCTCGTGGATCCATCATTAGATCCAATGAGATCGATACCAGTTACTACCGGCAGTTATCGGTCAGGCATGGAGAGAAGTGGAATTTGTGTATCAGATCTGCGAGATATAATCTGTGAACACTTTCGCGGTGTTTGAATCATGTTCATATACTGCTGATGATACCATGTAACGATGAGGGATCATACCAATCCGCTCAAAAATATTCCTCCCGAGGCTTTTTCCATCTATCAGGCGGCACACAAGGATTTTCTTACATGCCTGGCTGACATTCCCAGACGATACCCAACCGGTCGAATCATGTATATCAATAATCATGATTATGTTCCATTGCTCCAGTTTAAAGAAGAAGAGCAGGATAGACTCGATCACCTGAAAATAGGTAGTCTTTCAGAATTACTAGAATTTATTTCAACTGACACTTCAGCGATTCTTTTTATTGAGTATCATCTTTCCTGGTTCAAACCTGACAAAGAGGAGGAGATGATTCAATTCAATGAGGTCTGTAAGGCCCGGGCACGGAGGGGAGGGCCTGTTGTGGTTGTTACTGCCATTATGGATAGGAACCTGTTAGTTCTGGAAGGGAAAGCTGATAATTTTTTTCAGGTCCGGACGTGGGAACTGAAAAAAGTCCGGGCGATTAAGGAGCAGACGTATCTTGATTCTATACCGGCTGGTTCGGTGGGGGTAATGGAGAAGAGGAGAGTATACGGGCAGACGAAGTTGGAGTGGTGAGGAGAGAGTAAATTGAGACTACTTCTCTATGTTTTTTCGAGGTATCAACTTAGCGGATTTAGCGTCTAGGGATGGTTCTCAACTCAGAGAACCAAGGACGTAAGGTGGTCACATGAATGTAATACTTTAATTAACTTACCCGTTTAAATGAACTATTAATTTCCGATACTATTTTGGATGTTTTCGCATAATAATCAATACTACTATCAAATAATTTCATAAATTCTTCTGCAAAATCATCATTATCCAGATCAGAACGATTATTTAAATTTGTTACAAAATTTTGCATAGATTTTGTAATATCATAACATATCGATAAATTATTTGATTCTATCAATTTTAAATAATTCTTTTTATAAATACTAAAAATCAAAAAAATGGCATCTTTTTTTATAATTATTTGTGATGTTTCCCCCAGTTTATTAAAGATTGATTTAATTATCGAATAATTATTCTCTTTTTGTGCAACAGTTAAGAGGTAGTCAATTTGCTCAAAAAAAAGGATATCATATGATTCATCCCGATTAAATTTAGAATTAAATCCATGATTCCATATTTTATCAAAAGTTTCATTAAATCTTACAGATTTTGAAGATTTCAAATAATTCTGAAGAGTATCAAAAATCATATAATGATTGATCTCAAAGTCAATTTTATTTTTTTCAAATCTCAATTTTTTAATATGAGAAAACATTTTTCCAATAACCATATCATCAGAGAAAAAACCGGCATATTCCTTTAAAATTGATAGTAAAATTAAACCAGAAATTATTAAGCATATATATATAAAAAGCGAATAAACCTGAATTACATTTAAAAAAATTGTATTGTAAAAATGGTTTGAATACCGCGATATAGAGATAAAACTGTCAACATCTGAAATACTCATTAATATAATTAATTCAAATAGAACACAGAGAGAATATAAAACACCTTTTTTAATCAAAGAATGATCTGTTAGAATTAGTCGTACTAAATACGGAGATGTTGTTCCAGATGCAAATTCTGCACTAAAAATAGCTAATGCAAAAAATATTGAAATCACAGTAATTTGGCAAGTAATAATAGTGCATAGAACACTTTTCATTGTGTCAGAAGATGAAGACGGTGGGAAAACCCCAATTGCAAGAATTGTAAAGAATAAAATAAAAAATATGGTAATATAAGGATGCTTTTTAAGGAGATCCCACATCGCATTTGGAATAGGATTTTCGCGGTTATCCATAGGTTATTGTTGTTGCTTTTCCATTAATACTTAATTAAGAGAATATTCAAAACATTTATTGAGGATATATATTCCATTATTGAAAATTGCAATTATTACTCTACAGAGGATTGTGAATTACCCCCTCAAGATGAAATTGAATTTATAAATCAAATATATACTCAATTCCAGAAAAGAGGGGTTAATCGCTATCCTCTACAACCTAGATTCCCGGAAATCTGTAACGAGTGAGGAAGTAAAATCTTAAAATTGATTGCAGAATTAAAAAATGATTGATTATAGGGGATTAAAATTTTTATCCTCGTTATGTATTTTTAGCACACATAACGATTAGGTGCAATTTTCTAATCTCTATAATATTATCTTCATTTAGATAAATTTCTTCGTATACCTCTCGGACTTTTTCCCATCGTTATGTGTTCCCGGGAATCAAGGCTACAATTAATAGGAATATTATGTTTCTTTTCTTAAAAGAACATTAATTATTCAAGAGTTATACGATTCCAGTACGTCTAATTCATCTCCAACAAAATTAAACTATGTAAAAATTCTAGCCTCATGTTGATTACAAGAAGGGGGAAAAGAGAGATGTTGAGGTGATTTGGGATTATCTCTCAGGCGTGTGAGTGTCAACCACAGTTTGCAGAACATCAGAGATCTATACATGGCGTTCTGAGTTTCACAAGGAATTGCCGAGACTCAATTCCTCAGTCATAAAAGAAATAGGTTCGGCCCTATTTCTTTCCAATCTCCCCAGAAAGGCCAGATTACTCCGGCACATAGATATTCACACTAATCGTTTTTAACAGCAATGAATCAGAACCGGATCCACTTCAGGAGCCCGGATAACTGGCTGACGTGATCCATTGATGAGGCCGCAAGTGACAGAGGATCGATAGATACTGATCCGTCTTCTGCTTCCTCAATACTGGTGATCACAAGCTCCGCAAATTCCACAGATTCATACGCGAGTTTCACATACTGGCGGTAAAGAAGAATCGCCGCAATTGTGTTTATCACGCTCAGAGATCCAAGAAACCCGGTCAATATTTCCCAAATCATAATCTCCCTCCGTACCTCACAAAGTCCCTCACGCTCATATTTCCAGATACGAACCCTCTGGTTTTCTGAGTGTTGTTTCCTTCAGACTGTGATCCGAACCCAAGCATACCGGAACCGTTCACGACGGTTCCCCCGGTCAGACCGGACAGAGCAACCCGCGAGATCTCATAACTTCCATTCTGCAGCATCCCCGTAGTATACAGATCAGATACATGGGCGGCCTGCACCCGGGATTCAGTCAGAAATGTACACGCAACTTCATCCAACACCGTTGGATGTGTCCGGGAATTCGCATAATCAGACGCTATGATAGGACCGCTTCCTCTGACTATCAGATCAGTCTGAAATTCCTCATCTCCGGTAATGGACCTGGACAATTGAGAGGTATCCACTGCCATTACACGGGAAGAGAACGATCCATTATCGTTATTCCCAGAGCTCGCGATCATCATCGTTCCATCAGTTGAAATGGACGTACTGACATAATCAGCACCAACGAAAGCCGCGAGGACCAGGAATATGCCACCGGATAAAATAAATTTCCAATTCATATTCCGCCTCGGTTAGAAAAGAAAAGGAAATTTAAGCCAGAATCGCTACCGTATCAGCCCAGCTCTCGATTCCGGTGAGGATCGAATCTGCTTCATAGCTGGAAACGGTCAGGCTGTCACGCTTGAATGTGACATTGAAGTTTTCACCATTTGAAGCGTGGCACTTGAGAGTGCAGCTGAATGAATCCTCTGAACTGTCATGTGAAGGAGTCCCACCCATAGCAGTACCAAGTGCAGCGGTTCCCACGATTGTGCTGATATCAGTACTGAACGCTGCGGAAGTTGGAGCTTTCACAGAAATCTGACCAACTGTCTTGGCCTATGAATTTTCATAGACGACCTTCCCTGAGTAGTACTCAGACCCACGGACAACAGCGGCAACAGCTTTTCCGGCTGAAGTGTATGAAGTACACCCCCAGGGGTTATTGTCGATCACATCCTGAACAAGAGCCAGGAAATTCGCAATGGTATCAATCGGAGTGGTAAGCTTCCTCTCCGCTGACTTTACTGCACCTTTCGATACAAAATCTGCCATCTTTTTTTCTCCACCCGGATTGTTCCGGTATAAAGAGATTTGGCCTTAACATAAATAAACGAAAAAAAATTGGAAGTGAAACGGGGGGGATCAGGAGGAAAATTGTATTTTAAGGCTGTCTATGTGTGGGGAAGAAAAAAATTCAACTGGTTGAGTTATTATGCCTGAACGGGATTCACCTGTACACGACTGATAATGAGAACATATTCAATTGGTACAGGTTCGTTCTCTTCCTTTCAGCATTCAATATGAAGATCTATTGCTTCACTGGCATTACTCATAACCTCCTCAATTGATTCACCTTGTGAAAAACAACCGGGGAGCATGGGAACTTCAACCCAAAATCCACCTTCTTCAGCGGGATGAATTATTATCGTATATTCACTCATTTTGCATGAAAAAGTCCTTTTCACCGGTCCTACCTGGGCCCCCCAACGGGGCACCGTTGGGGTTTATATCCTCAAGAAATTTCAGGTATAATTTAGTGAATAATATGATCAGAGGTACTCAATCCTGGGCACTCCAAGTTCATCAAAATGGGTATCATTTGTGACAACGGTTGCCTGGACCTGAACGGCAGTGGCTGCAATTATTGCATCTGCGAGTGATATCTTTCGCTTTTTAAGATTTCCTGCAGAGATTGCAATATTAACATCCACCGGGACAACCTCCAGGGCAGTATTGAGCAATGCATGAATACACGCTTCACCTTCGCGTTTCATATCATTGCGAATATACAGATAACTCAATTCGGAAATGGTAATTGTAGAGATATATCCCTTCCGTGCTCGATCATCTACTTCTTCCAGATATGAGCCGATGATATCAGAATTATTTTCATCGTTAAAAAAAGTGAGCAGAGCGTGAGTATCAAACAGAAGAGGGATCATCAGTTCTACTGCTCCATCCTTCTCTCAAATCTTTTAACTCATCTTTCCATTTTTTTAAAGGAAACGCCCCTTTTAAATTTTTCAGACGGTAGATTGGTTTTAGTGTGATCGTTCCCTTCTCATTTGAGATCTGGAAGTTATCTCCGCTATGGATACCGAACTCCTGCATTATTTTATCAGGTATTTTGATAGTTCCATCTTTAGAAATAACGACACTATCCATGTGATTCTAATAGTATGCGTTATTACATATTCTTTGTTCCGAGGTAAGGTAGCCGGGATATGGCATATGGACCTCTCCAATCCACCGGGACCCATAACGCCGTCTTCTTCCCCGGACTCGCAATAATGTTCAGTACCTGCCGAACAATAGCACAATACATCTGTCCTCCAACCGGGATATAAAATTTAATCGCGAGTTGACGTACAGAAAGACTACTGATTCCCTCTTGCAAATTCACCGGATCGAGTGGAAGTTCTACAGCATTCGAAATGATATTTACCACATCTGATACTGTGATATCATGTGTGCCCACACCATCAATTTCTATCAGAACACAATCCCTAACGATCCGTAATCTCCCCACTTTTTTAAACGTCTCATAGTACCAGACCATGATCTTCTCCAGGGGGAGATCGGAAAGAATAGATCTGAAAAAATCACACCTTCCCGGAGATCTCATGAATAATATGCCGGCTCACTGTTCCGTCATCCCCAAATAATTTCGGTGATTCATAACAGGTCCGACCAAACCGGAGAACCGGATCCTCTTGAGGGAAACACCCGAGAACCCGGAGATCAATAATCGATTCTTTCGTTTCCAGGTCCTTCTCTTCAAAATCTATACAAAGCCCTTTCAGTGTCGCTTTCAGTTTGTCGCAGTTCGGGCAGGTTTTCATTGTGTAGACAATAATCTGATTCATAATTTACCTATGCAAGTCGGGCCGTCGCTCCGCTCCGGCCCTCCCTCCACTCATTCATTCTTTGGACAATTCACAGGTATCAGGGATATTCAGCGGATCAGGTATCGGAAAGTGGTATTTATCGCAGTAAAAACCAAATCTTCCAATCATAACAAACGGGCAGGTTTTACATTTTTCAACGATAATGATCCGAGTGGCCATTACCGGAGAACCTCCATAGTGCAGATAGAATCCTCATCTGCATACCGCCAGATTCCCTGATCTATCCCGGAAAAGAAGATCTCCTTACAAGCTTCGGTATCTACAAGAGCATCGTGGCAGTCGATAAGATCCGCTCTCACAATAATTTTGTATGCCTCTGCTAGTTTGGGAAATTTGAAGCCTCTACCGATACCTCGTGATAATTGACAAAAGGTTGTAGAGTTCACCATTATGCAGAATTGAGGCTTCGATAGTTGATTACTGTTAATTTTAGCTTTCATGCACTCTGTTCTGATAATATTCCGGTCATACTGCAGATTATGACCAACCAGGAGATCGGCATCTTCTTCAGTTGCAGCAATGCAGAGATATCCTGCATGCTCAACGGTAGGCCGCTGTTGTCTGCATGCCGCTCTAGCATGGATGCTCTACAAAAAACTGGAATGAGTTATGATAAGATCGGAAGTCTGATCGGTATGGTGAAAGGTCAGTTCTCTGAAATCCACCAAAGAAAGATGAAAATGATACTCATGGCAAATTTGAGAACCTGATGAATAATTCCTAACAAAACCATTCACATATTAGAACGAACAGGCCCGATCTATTTCTTCTTTTTAACCGTGTAATATCAGCCCGATACGAGAAGGTCTTTTTTGGAAGTAGTGAAAAAACCATCGACAATCAGAGAAAAGAATAAATGATTACAAAGTGATGAAAAATGAAGCCCATTTCTCTCATTTTCTAGTTGGGCTTAATAAATTATTTTTTAAAAGCCGCTGGAGGGACTTGAACCCTCGACCTGCTGATTACGAATCAGCCGCTATACCGCTAAGCCACAACGGCGTGCCTATATATGTCCATCTCCAGACATAAAAAAAAATCGTTAGATTATTTTTACGAGTACCCGGTCATTGAAGTTACGTTCTGTGCCTTTTCCTGTGATGCCTCAAGTGGCCGGAACTTCTGCTCGTATTCTCCAACAGTTCGCTGAAGTACCTGAAGCAGGTTCTTTGCATGGGTCGGAGAGATGCTGACCACTGCTTTGCCCCGTGCCTGGTTAATTCCCGGAATCTGGTGAAGGAACATGAACGTAAACTCATCCTCTTTATAAGCGATCTGGATCATATTACTGTATACGGGCTCCAGGTTCGGGGGAATAGTCACCTGAATCTCATTTGAGGTCATACCTACATCTTATATGGGATCTGCATTAAATTGACCGAATCGAACAATAAAACCGGAGATGCGATCCCGATCTCATCTCTCATCCAGGCATACCGGTGTCCACGAAGGTTCTTTTTTTCAAGACATGATATAGTCCAGGCATCTGGAAGATACATAATCTGCAAACAGGTCTCACTCTGCAGAGATCAGGCACCTGATGAAGATAGTCTCTGGGACGAGATCTGTCTGATTGATCCCGGAGTCCATCCAGACCTGAGAGAATACCTTTCACTATGCCTGGAGATGAACTCTCACACACCCCGGATCAATTACACAGACTGTGATATCCCGGTGAACTCTGACCGGTACGGGATCTACGGTCTTGTTGACAAGTATGATTCATCAAAAAAGATTATTTCAATCGTCCGAAACTCCAGTGCTCCGGAGTTCGGGTGCTGGTCAGATGACCGGGTCAGGCTTGCAGCATGCCTTCTCTGCCTGAAGGAGTCGGCAGGCCTTGACATAGCCGGAGGATACATCGAGTATATTCCTGACGGGATAGTCAGGTACTGCGAACCACAGCCGCGAGACCGGCGGAGAATGCTGCAGGGTTTACGAATGGCCCAAAAAGTGTTGAAGGGCGATCTTCCGGAAAAGCCGGTGCATGCCCCGTGTAAAAATTGTCTGTATACGAATCAGTGCAACCAGGACAAGCCCAGGACTCTGTCAAGTATTCTCTTCAAGAAGTGAGAGTGACCTGATGAATTCTCCCTTTGCTTCCCGGGTGGTTCCCACGATCAGCCACTTCTGATCACCGTGCTTCTCCACGATACCCTGGGCCTCTATCCTCTCACCCTTTTTCGCCTGACCGGTGTAGGTATGGGTAAAAGATAACACACGAGTGATCTCCGGGTGAGATACTTCAAAGATTGACGGGCTGTCATACGCAAATGTGTCATCGGTGACTGTTGCCTCAATGGTTGTGGTACCAAGAACCTCCCCTTTACGCATGACAAAACCTGGCAGATCATCATATCCCCGGGAATATAGCAGGTCGAAATATGTACCATCTATCTGGCCACGGTTCCATTTCCGCTGTTCATGGAGGATGAACTCATCATACCCGAGATCCGGATTACGTTTTTTGTACACCGACTTCCAGAGTGCATCATCAAGGTCTTCGATCTCACCTGATGCGATCCCTTGTCTCAGCCGTTCCTGTGCATGTGAAAACCACTTGCCGTACACAACACCGTCGATGTCTGAACTGGAATCAGCAATTCCACACAGTCGTGATCCGGTGACACCAAAGGTGCCATCAGGCAGAGCGAAGATCTCTTTGAACCGCTGTACCTGCCCGTCCCTTGCCGCAAGTGCTGCCAATTGTTCTTCAGGTTTGAGGATCTCGGTGATGTCTGAAAGAGGGATCCGGTGAACAAGGCCCGAGTACTCCGGCTTCTTCTTTTCTATAAGATCATACGCCTCTTCAAACGCGACCTTCCTGTATCGTGTTCCGGTGGGGTCAACCCGTTCACCTGCCTGATCAGGGATATACCTGAGAACGCATCCAGCGCCACCGGCTGTATCATAAGCTGCAACTGCATACAGCCAGTTATCTGCATCACGAACAAAATCGCGGATTCGAAGTGGCCGTGAGTTCATTCAAGCCACTCTGCAAGTAATGCGGCTATCCGCTCAATGTCTGCACCCGGACGAATGATCTCCATGTTCACGAGGTCCACTACTGTTGACGGGGTACCCCTGAGTGCTCCGACATCAATGGCAAGATCATGCGGAACCAGGGCATCGTTCACCGTTATCGGTGATGGTGCTCCCGAAAGGTTAGCGCTCGTTGCTGTTATCGGGCTATCAAACCTGTTGATGATCTCAAGTGCCACATCCTGTGCCGGGTATCTGATCCCGATTAGATTGGTTCCCGCGGTCAGGAGTGATGGAAGCACAGACCGGGCTTTCAGAACCAGCGTTACCGGCCCTGGCATGAATTCATCAAGAAACGCTTCTGCAATCTCATCCACATAGGCGACGGCTGCGATCATATCACGATCACAGACCGCGATCGAGAGTGGCTTGTGGTATTCGCGCCCTTTTGCCTCGAACACCTTATGAATCGCCTCTTCTGAAAGGGCGTCAGCCCCGAGACCATAGAGTGTGTCGGTCGGATATACAATCAGTCCATCCTTATTGAGGACTTCAACGGCTTTTTTTATCTGTTCTTTCAAAATTTTCTCCCCTGAACCCGGTATATATTGAAGACTGCTATTGACGAGACATGCATAACTGCAAAGACACCGGCCTGTATCGGATCTGTCACAACCAGGTCTGCATGATCAACAACCGTTCCTGCCATGTTGAGAGCAATCACCGGAATTCCTGATGCTCTCACCCGGTCAACTGCTTTTGAGACCTCACCCCCCATCAGGGAACCGGCAAGGACAAGCATGGAAGCTCTGGGCAACCGTGAAACCGCATCAACTGCCTGGGCAAGTGTCTTCTCGCCGACGAGCGGGATGGTATCAACAGATATCTTCTCACCCCTGATATTATGCCGGTCAGCCTCGTTTACCGCTCCCAAGGCAACCTGGGCCACCTGTGCCCCCCCGCCGATGATGATCACCCGCTTTCCGAATATGTCCCCGAACGACCGGTGAATGATGACCTCACTTACCCCGGGAAGGTTCTGAAGACTGGTGATGAGATGATCCTCGATGATCTCTCCTTCGAACTCAACATAGAGTTCTTCGTTCGTTTCATCACACTGTCCTTCACAGGCATCAAGATGTATCATGATGATGTTTGCCTGGTGTTCGGCAAACACTGTGGCAATATCTTTCAAGACCCCTGACTTGTTTCGCGCAATGATACATACTGCCTTGAGACCTTCTTCAGATGCCGTTCTGAATCACACCCATATCATGAATACCTGAATTTTCACTCTGTTCCTGATTCCAGAGTAGAGTTGGCGTTCCAAAAGATAGAATTTTCCTCGACATGAGTAACAAACGATGGTTATGGATCACGCCTGTGCATGATCCCCTGAAGAAGCATCTTGATAACCATACCCACGGCAAAGAGGCAGAGCAGCAGGACAAACCACATCAGCACCCCGACATTATCCTGAACAACCGGAACGTTTCCCAGGATATACCCTCCGAGCACAAGTCCTCCTGCCCAGAGAACTCCGCCTGCTATGTTGTAGATCAGGAACCAGCGGTAATGCATGTTTCCGATTCCAGCGAGGAACGGGGCAAAGGTCCTGATGTAAGGTACAAACCGTGCCACCACGATGGTCGCTCCTCCCCATCGTGCATAGAACTCCCTGGTGAACTCAATCCATTCACCTTTTACGAATCCTGAGAGTCTCCCGGTCATCATCCTCTCACCGGCATATCGCCCGATCCAGAAGTTAACAGTATCCCCAAGGATGGCAGCTACTGCAACGATGACAAGCAGCGTCGGGAGATCAAGCACCCCGGATCCTGCTAAGGCTCCTGCAATAAACAGGAGTGAATCGCCAGGAAGGAATGGAGTTATCACAAACCCGGTTTCGCAGAAGATTATTATGAACAGGACAAGGTAGATGAGCGGTCCAAGTTCACCTGCCATCTGGGAGAGCGAGTGATCGAGATTGAGAAAGAGATCGAGAGGATTGACGGACATGCTCATAGGAGATTGTCTGTACCTCCTCATGAGGCTTCCCGCTTGTCAGGAAAAATTCAGTGATAATAGTCTGTCTGATTCATTGTTTCATACGACTGTCCGATAGGAGAATCATACAGAATGCGAAGACTCAACGCAGATGTGAAGACGGTTTTTCTTGTAATAATCAGACAGGCTAATATCAGGAGAAGACATATGCAGATCATCCATGATCAGGAAAGTACTTACTGCAGTTGACGGTTCACCTGAAGCAGACACCGCACTTCTGAAGGTGATTGAATATCTCAATCCCCAGGATATTGAATTACACGCGATTTATGTCATCTCCCCATCTAAATATGCAACAATTGAGGGAGCAGCCGGGTATGAAGGGATCTCAACGCTTCATGAGATCCGGGATCGGATCATCGCAGATGAGAAAGAGATGGTGACCGAGAGGGTGAAGAATATCGCCCACGATCACGGCATCACGATCAATCTGCTGGTAAAGCTCGGAGACCCGCGGAGTGAGATCCTGAAAGCTGCAGATGAGATAGGGGCAGACCTTATTGCAGTAGGTTCAACCGGGAAAGGTCTGGGCCAGCGGATTCTGCTTGGCAGTGTCAGTACGTACATCGTTACCCATGCCAGGATCTCCACGATTGTGATCAGGTAACGCGAGCACTAAGGCGTGCCCAATATCCACCTACCTACCTTTTATCCTCCTATGCAGAGTATTGCCTATGCTGCCCCAGACTCTTCTCTCACTGCTGCTCTGTTTGTTGATTCTGGTCTCCGGATGCACAGCACTAGAAAAGTCATCTGATTCTGTTTTTTCAGGATCCAATACCATGGATACCTACGGCTCAGCTCAGGAGGCAGCCGCTCCTGCTCCGGCTATGGCAGAAAAACGGATGGCTGGTGGAACAAATCCGGTTGCAACACCATCAGGATCGCTCTCACCATCAGAACAGAAGATCATCAATACGGCAGATCTCTCCCTACAGGTTCCTGATGTCAGGAAGGCCGCGGAGTCTGTCAGAGAGATTGCTTCTTCTTTTGATGGTGCTATTCAGTCTTCATCAGTTTCAGCAGGACGCGAGGACCGGTACTCCGGTGTTGTGACCGTTCGCGTTCCTTCAGCAAAGTTTGAGGAGACTCTGAAAGCCATACAGAGTCTTGGTAAAGTTATCACCAGTAGTGTCACAGCCCAGGATGTCACCGAAGAGTATGTCGATCTTGATGCCCAGAAGACTGCTCTGACAAACCAGCTCGCCCAGTATAACAGGATCCTCGGTCAGGCAGTCAATGTCTCTGAGATTCTTGAAGTTCAACGTGAGATCGAACGGATCCAGGTTGAACTCGACCGGATCACCGGGAAGATGAAGTACCTGGACAACAGGGTTGCCTTCTCTACCCTGACCATCCGGCTCTCAGAACCAGAGTCTGCGGTCCCGTCAACAGGGTATTCAATTTCATCAGTAATCAGTGAAGCCATTTCAGGATTTACAGAAACTGTTGTCTGGTTGGTGGTCCTGATCATGACACTGCTCCCCGTCATCATCCTTGCTGCTGCCGGATACTTCATCTATTCCAGATGGAAGATCCGGCGTTCAGGCTGATCCTTCTGATCAGTTATATCCATTTTTAGCTTTAGGGTACGCGAATCTATGACCTGCAAGGTCAAACCTGTGGTATGGATCAGATGCAGGAAGTGATGGTGCTACGGGATGTCCTGATACCGGGAGGCAGGGTATGTGACATCTCACTCTCCGGGGGAAAGGTCACTCATATCGGTGCATCAGAAAGAGCAGATACAGTCTGCAGGTGCAGTGATCTGCTCGTGCTTCCTGCAGGTATCGATATGCACGTGCATATGCGGGACGGGTCCCAGGCACACAAAGAGGACTGGGAGTCAGGTACAAAAAGCGCTCTTGCAGGCGGTGTTACGGTTGTTGTCGACCAGCCGAACACAATACCTCCTGTTACAACCGGGAAGATCCTACAGGACCGTGCTCACCTGGCAGAAAAACAGACCTATTGTCACTTTGCCATCAACGCAGGAGTAACTACAGATGCCGACCTTGAAGGAATGGCCTGTGCAGGTGCGATGGCATTTGGCGAGACCTTCGCAGGCCCCTCAAGTTATGGTGAGGCACTCTCCCGTGACGATCTCAAATCAGCCATACACAAAATCAGGAGTCTTGACGGGCTGATAACCCTCCATGCAGAGGTTGTGCAGGAGGGTCAGGATACCACTCTTGCTGCTCATGATACCCTGCGATCCATTGCTGGTGAGCGGGAGGCCGTGAGGATGATCCGGGATCTTACCCCGCCCGGATCACGGATTCATTTCTGCCATGTATCAGCTGCTGATACGATTGCAGATATCAGGGAACAGGGTAGTGGAACTATCGAAGTTACTCCTCATCATCTCTTCCTCTCTCATGAATCCTGCGAACCTGAAGATACACATGCCAAGGTGAATCCTCCAATCCGGACAGAGGCAGAACGGAAGAGGCTCTGGGAATGCTGGGACTCGATCGATGTCATTGCTTCTGATCATGCCCCCCATACTCAGCAGGAAAAGTCAGCAGGTTTCCGTGATGCCCCATCCGGAATACCGGGAGTTGAGACCATGATCCCTCTTCTGATGACAGAAGTGCTAGAGGGGCGGATACCTCTTACCGACGTAATACAAAAGACCTCAACAAGACCTGCACAGATACTCGGGATTGAACCAGCCGGGTATCAGCCGGGAATGCGTGCCGATTTTGCGCTCTATCCAAAGACCGGCAGGAAGATTCGTGCAGACGATCTCTCATCCAAAGCTGGATGGACTCCGTATGAGGGCATGGTCGGTGTATTTCCCAGTCAGGTTATCATGTCAGGGCAGATTGCGTATGAAAATGGGACCTGTATCAGAACAGATCCCATGTGGCTGAAGGGAAGAGGCTATATTCCGGAGAAGTGAATAGTGTGGTGTGCCTTCCTCATTTCCATAGGTCCCCGGGAGATCTAATGAAGACTCAAGATATGATCCATGGGACAACCCGGAAATGGTACATATTACGGCACCGCCCGGCAGAGGGCGTTTAATGGGTGAAGGACGGCAAAAGCCACTGATGAACACCATTTGTTAATGCCGGGTGACAACTCTTATGACCACTCCTGATGAGATCAGGGCTGCACTTCTCGCTGTTGACGGCGGGACTATTTTCACGATTGAAGTATCAGCAGGCAGCCGTATGGAACGGTTCCCCACCGGGTATAACCCCTGGCGTCAGGCGATTGGTATCCAGGTAAAAGCCCAGGCAGTTGAAGGAAAAGCCAACAAAGCGATCATCAGTCTTATTGCTGAAACCCTTGCAGTACCGAAGAGTGCTGTGCAGATAATCAGCGGGCAGACATCCTCGATCAAACGGATCAGGGTAGATGGGATCACTGATGTGACCCTTGGGCAGAGTCTTGCTGAGCTGATGTCAACGTTTTCGTAGTTTTTTTGACTGGTTCTGCAGCTCATCATCGTATTGTTTAAATACTTTGTGAGAGACTGTCTTGCCATATTATGATACTTATTATTGCTCGCGGAGGTTGTGGGATTGTATGAGCAGGAGACTACGAAATACCGGATTCACCTTACCGTTCAGGCAGACGGGGTGGTTGACCGGTCAGACGTAGTCGGTGCTATCTTTGGGCAGATCGAGGGCCTGCTCGGCTCTGAACTGGAACTGCGAGAGCTGCAGCGTCAGGGCAGGCTCGGCCGTATCGATGTCAGGGTTGTGAGCAGGCAGGGCAGATCATCAGGTGAGATCCTGGTCTCCACCTCACTTGATCGTGCTGAAACCGCCATCCTGGCTGCATCCATGGAGACGATCAGCCGGGTCGGCCCCTGTACTGCACAGGTACAGGTTCAGAACATTGAGGACATCAGGGTCACCAAACGGAACCAGATCATCGAACGGGCAAAATCTCTGCTTCTGGAGTTTGAGGAACCTGGAATAGATCCTGACTCCCTCATCGATGCAGTCAGGGAGAGTCAGCGTGTGGAGAAGATTGAGACCATCGGCCCGGATAATGTTCCTGCCGGCCCGAATGTCCTGCAGTCAGATGCCATTATTGTGGTTGAAGGCAGAGCAGATGTGATAAACCTCCTTCGGGCCGGGATAAAGAATGCCATTGCAGTTGAAGGAACCAGCGTTCCGGGTACGATCATCAACATGTGCCACAAAAAGACTGCAACGGCATTCCTGGATGGTGACCGCGGGGGCGATCTTATTCTCCGTGAGCTCCTTGAAGTCACTGACATCGACTTTGTTGCATTTCCTCCCAGGGGAGAGTCGGTCGAGGATCTCTCACGCAAGGAGATCATCAAGTCTCTGCGTAACAAGGTACCGATCGAGTACGTGCTTGAAGATCGTGTAGCCGAGTACCTTTCAAACCGGGGCAAAGAGGAGAAACGAGTTCATAAGAGTGAAGTACCTGAAGAACAGGCAATTCCATCTGAAACATCTGAAGGTTCGATAGAAGAATCAGAATCCTCTGAACCAGTATCAGAGTCTACACCGGCACCATCTGAATCTCCTGTTGAAGAGGTGTCAGAACCTCCGTATCAACCAAGATCGGTCTTTACCCATATCAGTGAGGTTCGAGAAAGGGGAGTTATCAGAATGCTCTCGGGAGAAGGAGATGTGGCACTTGAGATGCCGGTTTCACAGATTGAGGAGTCCGCAATTCCTGACGATCAGACATTTCAGGGAGTTGTCATCGACCAGGATGTCAATCAGCAGCTTCTTGACCAACTCTCCCTCCTTGGCATCAAATTCCTGGCCGCACCTTCTTTTACCGGTATAGTCCGTCGACCTGCATCTGTCCGTCTTATTCCCTTCAGATAAGCGAACGAGCCTAATATTTTATATTTTTCAGGTCAATGTGTAAATGAGGAGTGATAGTGTGCATAAAGAGGAACTGATCTCACTCCATCAGATGCTCATCGATGTGAAGGATTATCTTCAGGAGAATAACCCTGATTCTGACTTTAGTGAGTACGAGTCGCTGAAGATAACTCCTACACAGATTCACCGGAGCAAAGTGGAGCACAAATACGCGATATTTGTGTTGGGAAATGCTATCGCAAAAGCGATGAAAGATATTGAGAATCCTTCAACCGCCCATATGTCATCCCGTATGCAGGAGATGGCTGAGAAAGCCCTGAAGGAGATCGAGTGTGGATCCTGACCCCTGATTGGGTCCACATGTAAGTAGCACTGTTTTACTGCTTTTCCTGTTTTCTCTGTTCGACCAGGTATTCAGCCAGAAGTCTTGGGATTGGAGCCTCCATACAATGCCAGTTTGGTGTCCCGTTCACTTCAAGAACAGTGTACGAATCGTCATGAATCAGAAGATCAACTCCTCCATAGTCCACTCCTGCACTTCTGGTAGCCCGGGATGCGATGTCATTGATCTCAGGAGTGATGGAGACTGCACTCCCGCACCCTCCCTGATGAATATTGTGGGTCAGGCTGTCTGATACACGCATGATTGCCCCGACTGCTTCCCCGTCAATCACAAAGACCCTGAAGTCCCGATCGTTCGGGATGTACTCCTGCAGGTAGTATGGTGGAGCGCCGAGTTGCTCTTCTGTTTCCACAAGGACAATCCCCATTCCGTCAAATCCGTACACCGGTTTTGAGACTGCCTTCCCGTGTTTTCTGATGAACTCTCCGGCGAGGTGACGCGACTCGGTAAAGAACGTTTCAGGTGTTGGAACCCCGTCTCTCATCAGAAGGGCCGAAGTCTTCACTTTGCTTGCGCAGGTGACGATTCCTTCTGGTGGATTGATGACTCTGTTATGGAGGGCGAGGGCAGAGAGTGCCTCGAAGTTGTGCCCGTTCTGTCTGATACCGCAGGCCCAGATGGTCTCTCCTTCCATCCCGCATGAGAACGGGTCCATTGCTTCAAGGAAGACTGCCCGGTATGGTTCTCCCATCCGATCAAGTTCATCCAGCACCATGCGGGTAGAGTTATCAGATGGAATATCGGTTGGTTTTGGAATTATCGTGATCATAATAAAAGAGGGTTATTCTGCCGGCTGGCTGAACTTCTTCCATACCTGCTCACGGTATACCGGGCCGCTGTTGTAGGTGCAGAAGGGTATCAGTTTCCCGTCAGGTGTGGCGTAATGGATGCAGCACCGGTTCACCCGGTCCAGGTCATAGTTGTAATTATCCATGAAATGCATCGTGCCGATGAAGAGTGCATTCCAGTGGAACGATCTGAGAGAGTCGAAGTTGTGTGTGATCAGGGTTTTTCCCAGGATCTTCCAGACATCAAGTCCTTTATTCTTCTCGTCACCCTTAAACTGGTTGTAAAACTCACGCAGTCCGTTGATTGCAACCATCTTCTTGGAGAGTGTACCGCTCTTCTCAAGTTTTCGTGTCAGTTGTTCAATCGAGTTAAAGAACGCATCTACGTCAACGATACGGTTGATTGGAACGATCCCATCCTCCCTGACAAAGATATAGGTTGCTGCACCGCAGTGCTGGTGAGCAGTGAACTTTATCTGCGATTTTCCTGTGTATGTCTCGACAAAGTCAGATACCGGCACAACACACGGCACAGGATAGAAATCCTTCTTCATAATAGCGCCGTCTGTCTGTGATTCGATCCGGTCAAGAAGTTCAGGGATGGTGATCCGTTCTCTGGCGATATCCTCCTGGCTGGCAGCACCGGTAAATGAGACCGGCTGGAAGTTGACACCCCTGATCACCGAGATATTCTCAGATGCAAACCGGACGATCCCGCCGACCTCGTGATCGTTCTTTGTCTTGATGATCGTGGGCACCAGGACGATCCCGAGTCCGACCTTTTTGCAGTTCTCAACAGCCTTCAGATCATGCACAAGTTTGAAGTTGGTCTCCTTTGTAACTCCGTCAAAGTGCAGATACACAGTCTGGAGCCCGGCTTCCTTGAGTTGCCGTGCATAATCAGGATCTGATGCGAGTTTTATGCCGTTGGTAGCGAGCTGGACCTGGAGAAATCCAAGCTCTTTTGCCATACGGAGGATCTCAAGAAGATCCTCCCGCATGGTCGGTTCCCCGCCAGCGAACTGGACTGCCGGGGCCGGGTTCGGTTTTTCTGAACGGAGTACCTGGAGCATTCCTTTGATCTGCTCAAAGGTTGGTTCATAGACATACCCGCAGGCCCTGGCGTTCGCAAAACAGAACTCACAGTTCAGATTACACCGGTTTGTCAGGTCGATATTGGCAAGCAGTGTTGTTGAGTGGTGGTGATTACAGATTCCACAGTCATTTGGACAGTTACTGATATCAGTGGTTATCTGAGGATTATCCAGACCATTTCCGATTATATTGTATTCATCATAACGCTTGTACAGATCAGCATCATCCCAGTACAGAAACGAGAACGAACCGTGCTCAGGGCATGTGCGATCAATATATATCTGCCCCTCCCGCTCATTGATTTCAGCATCAAGAACTTTTTTGCATTCAGGGCAGAGACTCTTTGTCTTTTTCAGAAGTATCATATCACCCACCACAGGTTTGAGGATAACAGGTTCGAACGCTTGTAACTGTTATTTATGCAGATTAGACGCTTATATTTATTCAGGAGTGGGCATCTATAATCTTCGATCTCCTTCTTATCATAGCATCAGCCTTCTGGGTGATGCTTCCTGCATATGTTCCTAATTCGGCAGCAGCCGCTGTTGGCGGGGGAATCCCTATTGACTGTGGTCGTAGCTGGCGTGATGGAAAAAGAATTCTCGGAGACGGAAAAACCATCAGAGGGTTTTGCGGGGGAGTGGCATGTGGCTGTATCGTCGGTCTGCTTCAGATTATGGCGCAGGGGTATCCTGCTTTCTCTGCACTTCCACGGATGAGTATCCTTCCGGTCTTTCTTCTTGCAACCGGAGCACTTGCAGGTGACATGGTGAAGAGTTTCTTCAAGCGAAGAGCCGGCATTGAACGTGGAGGGAGCTGGCCATTTGTTGACCAGTATGATTTCGTTGCTGGTGCATTCCTCTTCCTCTTCATCGGCGATCCAGCCTTTGCGTTCTCCGTCCTCACGCTACCGGTGATCATTACGATTCTTATTATCACCCCGGTGCTGCACCGGGTGGTAAATATTATCGGATACAAAATGGGAGTGAAAGACGTTCCATGGTAGAAAAAAGTCTTAAAGATCAGTTGATCCAGGTTGATGCCATTCGCTTTGGTGATTTTACGCTGGCTTCAGGAAAGAAGAGTTCTGTCTATATTGATATCAAGATGGCAATGACACATCCTGGCATCCTGAAAGCGATCGCAGCATCTGTCATGAATCAGGACATTGACTGGGATGTTGTCGCCGGGGTTGCTGTCGGTGGTGTTCCCCTGGCTGTCGCGTCATCACTTGAGAGTGGGAAGCCGTATGTGATCATCAGGAAAGAACAGAAGACACACGGGCTCTCTTCACTGATCATCGGTGACGTGAAAGGAAAACGAGTCCTCATGATAGAGGATGTGACCACGTCCGGGGGATCTGCCCTCTTTGGTGTGGACCAGATCAGACAGGCAGGCGGTGTTATCACCGATATAATCTCTGTTGTGGATCGGGGTGAAGGAGCAGAAGAGACGCTATCAAAGGCTGGAATACGGCTGACACCCCTTGTCTCCAAGGGTGAACTGGTACAGAACTAATAACAGAACTGCTATCAGTGTATGTTCTGACCCGTTTCCACCTTTATGATCTCAATAATCTTCGTTACCTCTTCTGATGAAATTCAGAAGGCAGGGTAAACGAAAGATCGTCAGGGTAATTACGCATGGCCGACAAATAGTCACAGACAGAAAATCAGGCAGGCAACTGCATCATATATCTGATCTGGCAGCTGTCGTCCACGTGTTACTCTTATACACAATGATGCTCTGTATTTCCGGGTTATTGCTGTTCCCGGTTGATATCAAAAAATCCAGAAGATAGCGCATGAATACTACTACTCATCAGGAAAGCGGACAGCAAATGAAGGTCCTCGTCGTCGGGAGCGGAGGCAGAGAGCATGCAATAGCACAGGCTCTCTCAAAAGGCCGTGACATCGTCGTGTACGCAGCGATGTCACGTATCAATCCCGGTATTGCTGCTCTTTCAAAAGAATATCTGATCACCAGGGAGACAGCATCCCGGGAGATCACAGCCTTCTGTGGCAGGCATCAGATCGGATACGCATTTATCGGTCCTGAAGTTCCCCTTGAAGCAGGGATTGTGGACTCCCTGAACGCAGCCGGTGTGCTCTGTGTCGGGCCGAAGAAGATGCCTGCACGAATAGAGACCGACAAGGCCTTCTGTCGGAACCTGATGAAGCAGTACAATATCCCGGGTCTGCCAGGGTACCATATCTTCCCGGGTCCTGATGAGGCGATTGCATTTTTGAAGACAACCTCCTCTGACTATGCCATCAAACCGATAGGACTCACCGGAGGGAAAGGTGTCAGGATTATGGGTGAGCATGTTGATCTTGAAGGAGCCTGTGAGTACATCCGTGAGATCAACGGTGGGGTTGTTATCGAAGAACGGCTCATCGGTGAGGAGTTCACCCTCCAGGCATTTGTAGATGGAAATCATCTTATCCCAATGCCACTAGTTCAGGATCATAAACGTGCTTTTGATGGCGACACCGGTCCGAATACCGGTGGTATGGGATCGTACACGCTTCCTGATCACCTGATGCCTTTTATCACAGATAATGAATATAATCTGGCTCTTGGTATCATGAAGGACGTGACCGCTGCCCTAGCAGCTGAGGGAACACCCTACACCGGTATACTCTACGGCCAGTTCATGAATACTGGAAAAGGTCCGATGGTTATCGAGTTCAACGCAAGGTTCGGAGATCCTGAAGCGATGAACGTGCTCAGTCTGCTCGAATCAGACATCGGTGATGTCGTCAGAGGAGTTACATCCGGGACTCTGGATGCTATCCAGGTATCCTTTGCACGAAAGGCGACCGTCTGTAAGTACATTGTTCCAGAGGGATACCCTGACAATCCGCATGCAGGTGACAGGATTACCACCGGAGATACTGGATCTGCTCTCCTCTATTACGCATCTGTTGTCAGGGAAGACGGACATTTGATCACCCAGTCTTCACGGACAATGGCATATGTTGGTATCGGTGATACGCTGGAAGAGGCTGAGAAGATCGCAGAGGATGCAGCATCAGCGGTTCAGGGGCCTGTCAGACACCGCCGGGACGTCGGGACCATGGATGTCCTGAAGAAGAGGATAAGCCACATGCAGGAGATCAGATGAAAAAAGATTTTATCTCGATTCTTGATGTCTCCCGGGATGAACTTGGCGAACTGATAGCAACCGCCCGCAGGCTTAAGGAAGAGCGGAGGGTCGGGGTTTTTCCTCCGCATCTCTCGCAGAAGACGCTCGGGATGATCTTTGAGAAGTCATCCACACGGACACGAATCTCGTTTGAAGTTGGCATGTATGAACTAGGAGGTCATGCCCTCTTCCTCAATCCCAAGGATATGCAGCTCGGAAGAGGTGAGGCTGTCCGCGATACCGCCCGGGTGATGTCCAGATTCGTCTCAGCCATCATGATCAGGGCAAACTCGCACCAGAGTGTGACCGAACTTGCGGTCCATGCCGATATCCCGGTCATCAATGGTCTCTCTGATTGTGAGCACCCCTGCCAGATCCTGGCAGACATCATGACGATCGTAGAGCACCTTCACCGGATAGAGAAAGTCACCATTGCCTGGGTTGGAGATGGCAACAATGTGTGTAACTCATTGATCCTGAGTACAATTCTCACCGGGATGGAGGTTCGGATTGCATGCCCGGCCGGCTACGAACCATCGCGTGAGTTTATTCAGATGGCACGCAGTGAAGGTGCTGTCATAGAACTTGGTACCGATCCGATTGCAGCGGTCAGAAATGCCGATGTTGTGATGACCGATACCTGGGTCTCGATGGGTCACGAGGAGGAGACCCAGGAGCGTGAGAAGATCTTTGGTAAGTACCAGGTGAACATGGACCTTCTGAACCATGCAAAACCCGGAGCAATTGTTATGCACTGTCTCCCTGCACACCGGGGATACGAGATCACCGATGAGGTGATGGACAGCAGCCGGAGTGTTGTATGGGATCAGGCAGAGAACCGGCTGCATGTGCAGAAGGCACTTCTGCTCAGGCTTCTGGCCTGAAAAAAAAGGATCTCTTTTTTTCGGATTCGTCGCGATACGCAGAGCAGGTCCAGGTCTTAAACGACCCGCTTACCAGACTCTTACTCTGTTATCTCACGCTTGAAGATGAACATCGTTGAGATGAACCCGAAGACGATGTTGAGATAGAACATGATCAGCCGCCAGAGCAGGATGAAGATACCAAGGGCTGCTGTCGGGACGAAGAGGGCATAAAGTGAGGCAGCCGAGAGTTCGGCTACTCCTGATGCTCCCGGAGTGATCGGGATCATACTCACAAGGGCGATGATGATCTGGGCGAGCATAGATTCCCATACTGCAGGAGGAAGACCAAGTCCCATCAGGATCACTGAAGCTACCACGAACTCAGAGAACCAGAAGAGGATGGTGCAGACCGATCCCCATATGAACCCTGACTTCCCGTGTTTTGCAAAAGCGTTGATCCCTGAGCAGAAGTTGTCAAACTCTACATCGGTCCGGGTGATGATCTTCTGAAATGACGGTTTCTTCATCTTTATCTCTATCCAATGAAGAAAACGCATGACCATCCGTTTTGCCGGATCCGGGTACCTGACAGCATACAGAAGCAGAAGGATAAAGAAGATCAGCAGGAACAGGGAGAAGAAGATCACAAAGATGATCCCGCTTGAGAGCGTCCAGATGACGCTGCCCATGATGAAGAGACTGCAGATGCTGAGCGCTACGAGCATGACCGCATCAAGAACACGCTCCATGATCACCACAGCAGTTGCATCGCCTACAGACATCTTTGCCTTGTAGAGTTCGTGGATCCTGACAGGTTCTCCTCCGGCCTGACCTGGCGTGAGGGCACCGGCAAGGAGATTGGCAACCACCATGTTATAGCAGTGGGAGAATGGCACCTTGTATCCAAGTGAGAGCGACATCTTCTGGATACGAAGAGCCCAGAGGGCAAATGAGACAAACCTGAGTGCAAGTGCAAGCATCAGGAAGAAGATGTTCATGTGGAGCAGGTAGGTCAGCGTCTCTTCGTTGAATGTGGAACCCACCATCACAGCCAGGATAACTACGCTGATCCCGATTGAGATATACACCCATTTCTTCTGGCTCTTATCCATTGCGTCTCCTGGTATTGATATAAAACTGAATTAGTTGTACCCGGCTGGTATATCTCTTTTATGAATCTTATTCCGGTTTCCCTTCCGTTTCGGTGGGAAAAAGGCCGATATTATCCATAACATGTCCGGCAGCAGAAAGACCGCCATCCAGGTACACTGCCCCGACCAGAGCCTCGATGCACTCGGCCAGAACACGCCCTGACGACCAGATATGCATTCTGTTTTCACCGTTTCCCCAGTGAATATACTCATGAAGATGAATTGTTTCTCCAGCTCTTCGAAGGATGGACATGTTGACGAGATCCATTTTTTTTACCGAGATCTCGCCTTTATCGCTTCCACCCTGCTCTACGAGCCTGGTGAGGATCAGGAGTTCGATCACCGCGTCACCAAGAGTTGCCAGAGCATCCATGTGTCCGGTGTCCGGGTGGCCCTGCTCCTGGCAGTATGCTTTTCTGCTGAGCGCCCGGTTCAGGATCCCGGGTACAGCGAAGGTGTGCCCGATCACCTCTTCCAGATCAGGCCGGTCAGCATGATTGAACATGGATTACCTGGAAGCCAGATAATCACAGATGCTCTGTGCAGCTTTCTTTGCCCCACCCATCGCCAGAATAACCGTTGCAGCCCCGGTTGTGACATCGCCTGCTGCAAAGATCTTTGGATGAGCGGTTCTTCCGTCCCCGTCTGCAACAACGTTTCCTGCACGTCCACGTTCAATGCCATCTATCTCGCGGACAAGCACCGGGTTCGGGCCCTGGCCGATTGCCTGGATGACCACGTCACAGTCGAGCGTAAAAGTATCTCCGTCGATCGGTTTTGCTGCCGGTCTGCCGCTGGCATCAAGTTCGCACATCTGCATCCTGATACATTCAACACCGGTCACCACCTGTTCACCGAGAATCCGCGTCGGGTTGGCACAGGTGACAAACTCGATCCCTTCTTCTTCTGCATGGTGGATCTCTGCAAGCCGTGCGGGAAGATCCTCGGCTCGGCGACGGTATACGAGTGTTACCTTTGCTCCCATCCGTCGTGCTGTCCGTGCCGCATCCATAGCCACGTTTCCTCCTCCGACAACAACAACCCGGCTGGCTTTTGCGATCGGGGTGTCAAATCCAGGGAAGCGGTCTGCATGCATCAGGTTCACCCTGGTGAGGAACTCGTTGGCAGAGTAGACACCGTTGAGATGTTCACCAGGAATATTCATGAAGTACGGGAGGCCTGCACCGGTTCCGAGCATGACCGCATCATACTCAAGAAGTTCGGCGAGTGGGACACTCTTCCCGACAAAATGGTTGAGTTTTACCTCAACACCGAGTGAGAGTACCTGATCGAGCTCTGCTTTCACAACATCTTTGGGAAGTCTGAATGCAGGAATTCCATATGTCAGAACGCCGCCCGGAAGGTGCAGTGACTCATACATGACGACTGCATGGCCTTCACGTGCCAGTTCTCCGGCTGCCGTGATTCCTGCCGGACCTGAACCGACTACTGCAACCCTCTTCCCTGTTGATGGTTTTTTAACCTGGGGCTTGATGCCGGTGCGTCTCTCTTCATCGGCTGCGAACCGTTCGAGCTGGCCGATCCTGACAGGTTTGTCTTTCTTACCAAGAATACAGAGAATCTCGCACTGGGTCTCCTGGGGACAGACCCTTCCACAGATGGCCGGGAGCATGTTCTGGGTCTTTATTGATGCTGCCGCCTCTGCGAACTTTCCCTCTGCAATCTCTGCTATGAATGCAGGAATATCAATGTTAACCGGACAGCCATCCACGCATGCAGGCTTTTTGCACTGAAGGCACCGGTTGGCCTCTGCAACTGCCTCCTCTGCGGAGAGACCGGTGTCAACCTCAAGAAAGTCGTGAACCCTGACATCTGCCTGACGGTCTCCCATTTAGTTACCCTCCTTGCATGCACATCCCTGCTGATTCCATAGTGCCAGTGCCTCTTTCTCCTGGTCCATGTAGTAACGCTGCCTCTGCATCAGCAGATCGAAGTCAACCTCGTGGGCATCAAACTCCGGACCGTCAACACAGGCAAAGACGGTCTTGCCTGCGACCTGGCACCGGCACGATCCACACATCCCGGTGCCATCTACCATGATAGGGTTCAGGGATACGAAGGTCTTGATACCTTTGTCCTTTGTTGCCATCGAGGTGATCTTCATCATAATCGCAGGTCCGATGATCCAGACTGCATCGACCTTCCGGTCTGCGATGATCTCTTTCAGGACATCTGCTGCAAATCCGTGACGACCCTTTGATCCATCATCGGTTGTGACAAACAGTTCGTCACAGATCTCTCTCATCTCATCCTCGAAGATGAGCATTCCTGCATTTCTGGCTCCGATGATCCCGATGACTTGATTTCCTGCATTCTTAAGAGCCTCTGCAATGCACGGGGTTGAGGATATACCTGCACCACCACCGACGATGACACAGGTTCCCCATGACTTTATCTCGCTCGGATGTCCGAGCGGGCCGACGATATCAGCGATGGAATCGCCTGCTGGTATTGCTGCGAGGGCATGGGTGGTCTTACCCACTGCCATAAAAACGATTCTGACCAGGTCCCCGGAGGCGCGGGAGATGGTGAGGGGTATCCGCTCTCCGGTCTCGTCGGTACGGATGATCACAAACTGGCCCGCCTGTGCGTTCCGTGCAACATGCGGTGCCTTGACCCAGATTTCAAAAATCTTATCTGCTATCTCGTGCGTCTTCTCTATTGTATACAAAGATATGTCACATCCGGAAAGCTGCTCGTGTGCCTTATTTATTACCCGTTCAACTTCTTTACTTTACGCACGCGAACTGCTACTCCACGATGTGACCTGATCATCTCATCAGCTGACATCACTGCCCTGCCGGTTGCCATTGCATTCTCACCAACGACAAGGATCTCATCGCCTTCCCTGATTGCAGGATCAGCCTCAACTACACCGGGTGCAAGAATGTCTCCCTGGGGAACAAAGTCGTCGATATACACACGGTATCCGGTGTCTATCATGCCCCATCCATCAAAGGTTGGTCGTAACATTCCTGTTGTAGGTTCGAGAGAGAATATCTGCTGCCTTCCTTTCTTCACGATGAGTTCAGGATATGATCCCTTCACCTCGAGTCCGGGAATACGGAGATCATACCCGAACTGCATCGAGACCATTCCTCTGAGCAGATGGTTCTTCACCTTCTTCTCACCGGTAAGTGCCTCGCTCAACTGCCTGAGTGCATCTGCATCGGTCGGATGAGATGAACAGGTAGACTCCAGGGATACTCCTGCCTGATCTGCAGCATCTTTGGCAATAAGAAGTGCATCACCATCGAGATGTGCGATAACCCTGCGGTACTGGTGCTTCATCAGGTACTTTGCAAGTGTATCAGCGATCTGGAACCGCTCCTCGTGATCCCAGTACCCGGTCACCGGCACGTCATAGTGTGCAGCAGGATATACGAATTCAATATCCCTGGGAACAAGTCCGAGCGGAGACGTGAGAATAAGTTCGTGTGCCCGTCTGCTGATCGCCTGCGTGAACTTGTGGTGACTCTGTGAGAGTGAGTAGGGTTTTCTCGCCGAACAAGGCAGAAGAACTGCCACATCAGTGAGGGGAGGAATGTACCTGGTGAGCAGCCGTTCTGCGAACCGTTTTACTTCCGGACGGTGTATGCTGTCGCCTGATGATGCGATAAACGGAGTCGGGCGGGTCACCGGGGTGTGCTGCTCCATCAGAGGACTTCGATCAAGGTGACGCATGATCGAGACATATGAAGGACGCGTTCTCACCCGTCCTTCAAGAAACTCCCTGAATGTCCCTGAACGGATCCGGGTTCGAATCAGTGCAAGTTCCTGCCTGAGTGCATACCTGTTATGCTCCCTGAGATCGCCTGCCTGGCATCCGGGGCACTGGCAGAGCCCTTCTTCCATGACAGATTCCTGATAATCACCATCAGGAAGGCAAAATCTTCCCTGCACCGCCTTGAGATCTACACCTGTGAAATCGAAGAGATCGAATCCTGTATGAACCAGGATTGCGACATTCTCGGGAAGAGCACCGCCCGGGTAATACCAGCAGGTGTCAGGGGGGATACGTTCTTTCAGGATCTGCAGGTGTCTGATAAAATCCCGTGGCTGGTTATTGAGCGTGTGCCAGTTCGGGGTTATGACCACATCTCCACTCTTCAGTTCATCTGGATGATGGATATGAACCGGAATCGGCTGCTTGCCGTCGGTTATGAAATATTTTTCTACAAATTCAGGATTATCAGATGGGAACAGGGCATCCAGCCTTCGCTCTGCAAGGGCAGGAAATAATGAACTGATATCTCCAGCCCAGGGGAGGAGGTACTCGGTCTCATCGATGCGGAGTCTTCCTGCCCTGCCGGTCCCGTCACGTGCTGTAAACTCACAGGTCCTCAAGATCCACCTCCACACCCTGGGTAGTGCTTTCAATGATATCCTTCCAGTACGACCGGCACCGGACAACTATTTTTGTGTCAGGATTTGCTTTTGCAAGCCGGTCGATCCCGATGCACCCGCTCCTGACCATCTCCCCATCCCAATCTGGAATCTCGCTCTGACCTATCGGGAATGTCTCTGAGAGTTCAGGCGGGTACGGGCCGAATGGCGGTTTAAAGAAGAAGACTGCATCATACCCTGCGTGGACCTTCTGGTCGAAGGTGATCAGAGCTTTCTTCCCTACCTCGAACCTCTCGACCATGTCGTGGTACCTGAGAACTTCTGTACGAAGGCAACTTTCAGTTCCCTTGTAGAAGAACCGCCGCTTTGAGACTCTGTCCTGATGCTTCAGTTCTTCTCCGAAGGTGAGCAGTTCACGGTATCCGCGAAGCAGTTGCGGGTGACCACGGCACCGCTCATCGACAAGTTCCCAGAGCACACCGTCTTTGATAGCCTGACGAATCCTGTTGATCTCGGCAAGAGTTACATGCAGGTTGTGAAGGGCGAGTAGCCGTTCTTTATCCGGAGATTTCTGAAGCGTTTCTGCTGTGTGAGTACTACAGACCTGACAGGCACAGGGAAGATATGTGAGTTCATGCAGGTGGTAACTCCCGTGTGTGGTCATGTAACGACCAGCCTTGGCGTACAGGGCATACGCTGCTGAGTCAAAGAGATCGCATCCCATCGCAACCGCAAGAGCAAACATGGACGGATGGCCGGCACCGAACAGGTGAACACATATCCCGGGTTTAAGCCCACGTTTTGCTGCCATGACAACCCTTACAAGATCTTTGTACCGGTATGTCTCCATTAGTGGTACGACGGCACCAAGCGGACAGAACCTGAGACCCATCTCTGATATCTCCCGTCCTGCTTTCTCCCTGAGATCCTCGAAGAGTCCTCCCTGGACCGGGCCGGCAAGCGTGTGATGTGCATGATCAGCAAAGCCGTTGGCCTCCCTCAGACGGTCGAGGGTTATTGCCAGTTCCTGTTCCACCTGTTCACGCTCGGTATCCGGGTGGGTCGGTATGTCCAGAGGGACGATGATATCAGAACCTATCGCCTGTTGAAACTCGATGGTCTGCTGGTTGGAGATCTCCACTTCCCCGTATACCGAGAGCTGGAATGATCCAGAATCGGTCATGATCAGACCGTCAAAGTTAAGCATGGCGTGAAGACCCTCTGCAAGAGCACGCTCTCTGAATTCACTGCTACGTGAGATGATGTATGCGTTTGTTATCAGGGCCTGCACTCCCATATCCTGCATCTCCCTTGGGGTGATGATCGGCAGGTGGGGGTTTATCACCGGTAGAAGAGCAGGTGTCTTCAACGTCTTTTTTCCGTCGGAGAGCCGGCCTATCCTGCCGGCGATATCCTTCTCAAGAATCTCAAATGAAAGCGCCATTAATCGTGTTTCTCGCTAAATATCTGTCCTTCAAAGGTAAATACCTGCACAGAGGCTTCAAGCCATGACTTGGCAGGAAGTCCGGCTTTATTACAGGTATGGTCAAGAAACTCCCGTGTGTTCCATCCCCATTCCACCGGGACCTGTGGGAGAAGGAGCCCTGATCGCCCGTACCCTTTCACGATAAGCCCGTGTCTTCCCACCTCAACTACCTTGTCACGTTGGTCTGGTGCTGCCTCAAGCAGACTGGGCTGGGTAAGGATGGTGACCTCCACTGCAATTCGTGACAGTTCTTCGGGTTTCACCGGGGGGAAACGTGGATCTCCAGTTGAAGCACTGCAGGCTGCATCATGAATCGCTTCTTTAAGCGGAAGTACCGGATAAGGAAACCCGATACAACCCCGAAGGTCTCCGTGGATCGTGAGTGTCACAAATACCCCCCGTTGCTCAGAGAAGACTGCCGGCCAGGATGGTTCTGTAAACAGTGTCCCGGCGATATGCTCATGCAATACACTCCGTGCATATGTGAGAGCGAGTCTGCCCTCATCAGCAGTGAGCAGTTCCATGCCGAGTAATGCGGCTCTTATGAGGATATAAATACCGGCGTGAACGCCGGAGTTCTGGATGTCATGATCACAGAGACCTGGAAACTCTTCTGAGTGATTGGTGCCTTTGTTCTCGGACAGAGGCTGGAATTTTGTTGATACTTTATAGGAAATGAAGCACTACACTCTATTCAGATCTGCCAGCAGTATTCTGGAGTGATGGACGATCATGCGGCTCTATTTAAACATACCGGGCATTCTTGCTCTTTTCTGCATATGTGCGATGATACCTTTCATTGCATCTGCAGATGGCAACCAGTCGACACCTGCAACAGGCAGTCAGACTGAGATTTTCAGTGGTTCAATCCCTTCCGGGGATGGAGTAGTCTCGATAAAAGCGGTGTCAGGAAAACTCTACCAGATTCCCGCAATGACCCCTCTTGGAGTTATTCAGGCCCTGGCAGGAACCGACATCATAGATACGTACAAGGTCGGTGATGAGCTGATCACCAAACGGGGCATCCTGACCCTTGACGGGATTAATAATTATGTCAATTCCGGAGAAGACAGCTGGTTTGTTCTGGTAAATGAGAAACAGCTTCAGGATTACCTGCTCCCTACAGAGGAGGGTCTCAATACGTTTCCATTAAAGACCGGAGACAAGATCATCTTTGCATTCGGAAATCCGACCAAGTCATCCCGTGATGCTTCATCTTCTATCAGAATTACAATCGGCGCCCAGTCTGATTCAGTGAGTCAGGTGAAGACAGGAAATGTGACAGCAACCCAGGTACCAGTAACACCGGTATCCACACCCGTTGTCTCCAGTACTATAACACCAACCGTAACTCCGACGGTAGAGATAACACCAACGAAAACTCAAACACCGATATCTACGACGCAGACGGCAACACCAGAGCAGACACAAAAACCTGTGACCTCCGATAAAGACCCTAATCAGCCCGTATATGACGATGGTGAGGAGAAGTCCGTTGTCACCTCTGAATCCACGTCCTCCCCATCGAAGGATCCGAACCAGCCTGTGTATGACGATGGTGAAGAGAAGTCTGTTGTCACCTCTGAATCTACGTCCTCCCCATCGAAGGATCCGAACCAGCCTGTGTATGACGATGGTGAAGAGAAATCCGTTGTCACCTCTGAATCTACGTCCTCCCCATCGAAGGATCCGAACCAGCCTGTGCATGAAGGTTCAGAAAAAGAGACCACTGCAACTGCTCACGTGACACCTGCTTCGCATACAAAAGATCCAAATCAGCCGGTTTATGGTGATTCGGAAGAGTCATCAGAGATAACTCCTGAAGAAACAGAAACGAGCACTTCAACAGATACTATCTCTCCCTCATCTACCAAAGAGCCGGAGACATCCTCAACAGAACAACCGGCATCCTCGGCTAACATCAGCAAGTCAGGGCAGCACGTTCTCTATGACGGTTCAATAAATCTTCCGTCTGGCAATCTGAATGTTACTGCAAGTTCAGACGTGGATTATGATGTCGGAGCTGACACTCCGCTCGGGCTGCTCCAGTTCCTCAAGACCGACGGGAAGATCCCATCCATGAGCATTAATGACAAAGGAATGAGAAAAGGAAATATCCTTGCTATCGACAGTATCGGTGATTATCAGTATGGAGACGAGGCCTGGTTTGTACAGGTGAACGATGTCACACTCCAGCATTATACAAATCCGGGAACTGACGGACTCAATATCAGGAAGATCAAATCAGGCGATAAAGTCACATTTTTCTATGGAAAGCCGGATCAGACTGCATCATCTGCAAAAGCTGCCATCTATCTCACCATCGAATAACCCTCACTCTTCATCTTTTTTTGGTGAGCTTCTTCAGCAAGTACAGATAACCCATAAGGTGAGAGGGAGTGTGCGGCTGACGGTAGCCTGTCTGTTTCAGACGGGCAGCTGAGGAAAGTCCCCCCACCAATCGGGTACGCAGCCTCGTTCACTCGGGGATGGCGAGAGTCATGGCTATGGCACAGAAACGACACGGCCTGCTCAGAGCTATGATGCAGAACCAAACTGCAGAGCGTCGAAGAGCAGGAGTCGATGGAACGGTGAATCCCTGCGGGTGCAAGCCGGAACAGGGCATACAGACAGCCCGGTGTCTGCCCGGGTTCGGCGCTAAGCTGAATGCCGCAATGAACAGAAGGGGGCTTACTCCTCCCACTCAATACTTCTTCTGAGAACGATTCAAGTAGCTGGTGCTGCTATTGCTATATATGGAGACACCGGCCTGGTATACTGGATGCTCTTTTCTTGATCAGACCCGTCTGCAGGAGTCCGTACCAACATCGGGGACCGCAGCCGGGAGTCCGAAGGTCTGTGGTACATGTGAACCATCACAGAACCTGATCGTCCTTCCTAAGCCATCTGATATTCCGATGGATCCCGTGCTTTTATGCGATACCATGGAGATGCGTCGCACGGTACGCGACTACTCAGATGAACCCCTCATGAAATGGGAGCTCTCGCTGATGCTCCACTATACGCAGGGAGTTAGTGAAGCAGGAGGAGCGCCTCATCTTCGTAATGCTCCGTCTGCTGGTGCACTGCATCCGTTCGAGTCATATATCGTTGTAAACCGGGTTGAGGGAATAGAGCCCGGAATCTACCGCTACCTTCCGCTTGATCATGCCCTGGTCAGAGAGACCTGCCATGTCGGGGGAGGAGAAGCGATCGCTGCAGCCTGCAGAAGGCCGGAGCTTGTGCAGAAGTCAGCGGTCGCATTTCTCTGGATTGCTGTACCTGACCGGATCCTCTGGAAATTTGGATCAAGGGGATGGCGGTACCTGTTTATTGAAGCAGGGCATGTATGCCAGAACCTCTATCTTATCGGGGCCGCCCTCGGGTGCGGTACCTGTGCCATCGGTTCGTACCGGGACGATGAGATAAACTGTGCACTTGGCATCGATGGCAAGGAACAGTTCTGCATTTACATGGCGACGGTGGGAAGAAGAAAAGAGTGATCTATCGTTTCAGTGGGGGCCTGATCGGAAGATCTCTCTTTATGAGGTACTCCTTCACCTCTGAAACTGTCAATTCCCCGTAGTGAAAGACACTTGCAGCAAGTGCTGCATCTGCCTTACCGTACACAAACCCGTCGTAAAAATGTTCAAGAGTTCCGACTCCTCCTGAAGCGATGACCGGTATTCCAACCGCATCAGATATCCGGGAGGTGATCGAAATATCAAACCCGTCCTTGGTTCCGTCCGTCTCCATGGAGGTGAGCAGGATCTCCCCTGCACCCCGCTCTTCTGCCTCCTTTGCCCACTGTACCGCATCGATCCCGGTTGGCCGTGATCCCCCGTAGGTGACAACCTCATACCAGCAGGTGGTACCGTCTTTGAGAGTAACAGGCGAGGCGTCAGGATTCTCATTCATATTCCGCCTGACATCGATGGCTACAACGATACACTGGGTTCCAAAGGCACGTGCTCCCTGCTCTATGAGCGAGGGATCTTCCACAGCACTCGTGTTCATGCTGACCTTGTCTGCCCCTGCACGCAGTGTCCGTTTGATGTCCTCAAGCGATCTGATTCCGCCGCCCACGGTAAGGGGAAGAAAGAGCCGGTCTGCGGCACGGCTGATCACATCGATGATCATCCCTCTCTTCTCTTTTGATGCCGTGATATCGAGGAACACCACCTCATCTGCACCCTGTTCATTGTACCGCTCGGCTAGTTCCACTGGATCACCGGCATCGCGCAGCCCGAGAAAGTTCGTCCCTTTCACGACTCGGCCGTCTTTGATATCCAGGCACGGGATGATGCGGCGGGTAAGTACCATGCCTGAGATCTCCTCTGCTGTACCTGATGAGGGTTATGCTTCCGTATCTGATTCTTTTAATAATGCAGGCGTCCTTATTATACCGAAGATTGAAAACTCCTCTTTGACGCGGCTATATGGCCGGTGGATCAGAGAGTTTTACGGAAGATATCATGGACTCAGGGGATCTCAAGATAGAATGGGCACGGCAGTATATGCCGGTGCTAGGCACCATTGCAGAGCGGTTTAAAAAAGATAAGCCGTTTGACGGGATGACTATCGGCATGGCACTTCATGTCGAGGCAAAGACGGCAAACCTGGTGAAAACCCTTGCAGCAGGAGGGGCAAAGGTCTTTATCACCGGGTGCAACCCGCTCTCAACCCAGGATGATGTTGCCCAGGCATTAGACAGAGTTGATGGGGTTACCTGTTATGCAAAACGTGGATGCTCTGTTGATGAGTATTACAAGGCCATGGATGCGGTCCTGGATGCAAAGCCGGACATCACCATCGATGACGGTATGGATCTGATCCACCGGATGCACACAACACGGCGTGATGTGCTCAAGAAGATCATCGGCGGATGTGAAGAGACGACCACCGGTATCCACCGCCTGCGAGCCATGGCAGACGAGGGCAAGCTCGAGTTCCCTGTCATCGCAGTCAACGATACCCCGATGAAGAGATTCTTTGATAATGTGCATGGAACCGGAGAAAGTGCCCTCACCGCCATCATGGCCACAACCAACAACCTGATTGCAGGAAAGTGGCTGGTAGTTGCAGGGTTCGGATACTGTGGGCGGGGTATCGCCCGCAAGGCTTCCGGGCTTGGTGCAAAGGTAATCGTTACCGAGGTCGATCCACGCCGTGCTCTTGAAGCATACATGGAAGGATACCATGTCATGCCGATGACCAAGGCAGCAGAGGTCGGTGATATCTTTATCACAACAACCGGTAACAAGGATATCATCAGGGAAGAGCACTTCAGTCTGCTGAAAGATGGTGCAATTCTCTCCAATGCCGGCCACTTCAATGTTGAGATCGATGGTGCCTGGCTGAATGCACATGCCGAGAAGATAACCGAACGTGATGGAATCCACAGTTACCTCCTCAACGGCCGTACCATTCACCTGCTTGCAGAAGGCAGACTTGTGAACCTGGCAGTGCCGAAAGGTATGGGTCACCCGATTGAGGTGATGGATCTCTCCTTCGCCTTGCAGGCTCTTGGTACCAGATTTATCGCTGACCATCATGCCGAACTCGGACCCGGAGTTCATGAAGTGCCTGACAGCATCGACCGCGAGGTTGCATCTATTAAACTTGCATCACTCGGGCTAGGGATCGATACCCTGAGTGCAGATCAGCAGCAGTACATGTGCAGCTGGGACGTCGGGACGTAAATCCCGTCTTTTTTTAAAATCAGTGGGCGAACTTACCCTTTGCTTTCATACTTGTTGCAACCCTCGGGTCAAGAGCAGTTGCTCTCTGGAAACAGGCAAACGCTTCACGTTTTGCACCAAGGTCATCAAGGATGATCCCTTTGTTGAGCAGGGCTCCTACATGTTTCGGGTCAAGCCTGAGCGTCCGGTCATAACACTGGATCGCCTCTTTATGCCTCACAAGATCTGAGTAGATGAGACCCATATGAAACCAGGCTGCTGCAAACTGCGGGTCTACATTTGTTGCCTGGGTGAAGGATTGGAGAGCCTCATAATACTGTTCAAGAGCCCGGTGTATCTTTCCCTTGTTGAAGTAGGCCTTTACGTTGAACCTGTCGAGGTTGATCACTTTATCGTATGAGACCAGTGCATCATCGTACTGTTTGGACTTGTGGAGGATCAGTCCACGGTTAAACCAGGCCTCGACATTGTCCGGGTTCTCTTCAATGGCAACCTCGTAGTACTGCAGGGCGTCCACATGTCGCTTTAATTTATGGAAGCACGAGGCACGGTTTCTCATCGCCTCAGCATGACGGGGGTTGAGTTTCAGGGCATTTTCATAACAGGGAAGGGCCTGTTCGTACCGCTTCAGTTTATGAAAGCAGAGCCCGCGAAGGTTCCAGGCATCAGCATTCCACTTGTCAACCACGAGTGCTTTTTTTGTGGCGTCAAGTGCTTCTTCTATCTTGTTCAGTTTCAGAAGGAGGTCTGCACGGGATAGCCAGGCACTGATCTCGCGGGGTGTTATCTCTATCAGCTTGGAAGAACTCTGCAGAGCCTCCTGGTACCTGTTCATCTTGATAAATGAACGGATCTTAAAGAGCCAGGCCGAGAGGTTCCTCTTGTCAAGCTCAAGGACCTTGTCAAATGCAGAGAGAGCATCCCGATGCTGGTCCAGTTCAAAGAGGCAGATCCCTTTGTGGAGATATCCTGCCATATCCTTCGGGTTATGTTCAGTAACTGCAGTAAAAGCAGATGCAGCTTCGCGGAACTGCTTCAGATTCTGAAGACAGTACCCTTTGAAGAGCCATGCACGGGCATGCCTCCTGTCCTGCGAGATAACGAGATCGAATGCTGAAAGTGCATCTTGATCCCGGTGAAGGTTGAAGAGGCAGTAGCCTTTGAAGAGAGCCGCCTTGATCTGAGTTTTGTCAAGAGAGAGTGCTTTGTCAAAACAGACCAGTGCCTCTTCGTAGGATTTCTTGTTGTGTAGGATGCTTCCGCGATAAAGCCAGGCCTGAGACTGGTTTGGATCTATCTCGATACTCTTTTCAAGAAATGGCAGGGCCTTGTCATATTCTCCTGCATGGATCAGATTCACTGCCGTGACATAACAGACATTCCCGAGATCCTGACCTGAAAGGAATACGCCCGGGATTGCTGGTCTCTCACCCTGGACCCCCTCCTCGGTCTCCTCAATGATCTCAAGTTCTTCTATCTGCTCTTCCAGGATCCGGTTCTCATCAACAATTCCTGCTGAGAGCGTGGCATCGGCAAGGTACTGGCTTTCAGGGAGCTGACCAGCACCTTGTGCCGAGCCATCAGGTTGTGCTACACTGTCTCCTGCGAGGTGGGGGTGAAAGCCCTCGTCAGTGATGGGATCGTCACCGATCGGCTCGTCAGAGTCGTAATCCAGATCAGCCTGAACCTCACCTGACGTCTGTATCTCTGCGTCCTCTTCAGATTCAGGAACACATGGTTCAGATGAGGTTGTCAGTGTCTCACTGATGTCCGGGTCCTGGGTTAACTCAGTTGTCTCAGTGACGGGATTTTTTTGTATTGCTGATACATCGTCGAGGAGATATGAGAGCATCTCCTCATATTGCGAGGTACTGATCTCCCCTTTGGCAAACCGGACCTTTAGTATCTTTATCGGATCCTCGTCAGACATCCCCAACCCCGCGTATACAGAAAATTAGGTGCACAACACTTTAAAACTATTTTTACTCCCCTCTTCTGATCCTTTTTTGCTTTTCACGCCTTGAGTTGAATGGACGACTCACTTTTCTGCCTTCCTGATCAGCAGGCCTGCGTTTCTTATCTCTGACTGGCTTTGATGACGGTGAAGGTCTTTCTGATTTGTCTGTATCTGGGATTGAAGTAGAAAAATCATCCTGCTCAACTTCATCGTTTTGTGCAGGATCTCCGGGACGGCGTTCCCTGGCTGACAAAGCCGGTTCGATGCGGGAGTCCTGGCTGATAACCAGGTTCCATGCCTTATGCTGCTGATGGCGACGGACCTGCACACCGGTGATCGTCAGAGGATCACCATATCCGGATGCAAAGAGGGGTGCATGACCGGGTCTCCGGTTTCTGGCAGAGAGAACCAGGTATGTCGGCTCTTTGCAGGTTCCGTCGCAGAACTTGAATATGTGCATTCCCCTGTTCCCGATATCCCCTGACATCCTGACACCCGCTACAGAGATGAGACGACCTGCGAACTTTTCAAGGTGAGAGAGGCGGACCATCCGGGTTTTTCTCGGAACACGGTATGTGCATCTGGTTTTCTGCTGCTTTGTCAGAATGACATAGGCATACTTTCTGTCTGTATTAATGAACCGGTACCCTTCCTCTTCTCCGGCAAGGAGGGTCATCAGAGATGTAGGTTGTATCGGTGAGTCTTCCCTGAAAGTCCAGCATGAGGCCGGGTCACACCCGCTTCCCCAGAGATATGAGCATGGGGCATAGACATGGAGTCCACTCTTGATCAGTTCCTTCTGGAGTAATCGCAGGCTTGTGGCATGTCGTAGTTCTGCAGGCTCAACAATGATGAGAAATCCGTCATCGCTGAGAAGCCTGGCATATGAATTGACGATAGCAGCCCTGGCAGGAATACTCAGATGTTCAAGTTCAGCAAGGACATTCTGAAACGTGATGAGTCCTGCTTTTTCCGGCAGAGTTGGCAGATTCAGATCTGATATCTTTGTCAGGTCTTCCTGTAGCACCTGATGGATATTGATTCCAGGCTTATCTTGTGCATACCCGTCGGTCAGGTACCTGAATGCTTCGATATGTTCTGCCGACCGCTCGATTGAATACATATCAAGGGTCCCTTTCTTCTGATCCTTCCAGAGATCGATGATGGCCAGAGGAACAACACCCGGGCCGGTTCCGATATCAAGTACCACGAGATCATTTGGGAGAACCGATTGATTCTCAAGGTCCTGCAGGAGGGATCTGAACTGGGAAAAGTAAACCGGAACCTGGTAGGCGAGGTAGGAGAGGATGTCATATCCTCTTCCGTACTTTACCGACTTCCCGGGTTTTTCCCGCCAGTACGATGCCTTCTGGGCAATGATTGCCTGACGAAGACGCTCCAGAAAAACCGGATCATCATACGATTTTTCTGTCTTTTCGGTGATATACCGGGAGATCAGGTCTTCGAGGAGTGATGGAAGTATCGGGCCATCCGGTTTGGCTGGGCTTTTCTTGTGAGATACAGAGCGTTTCTTTTGTATAGTATCCGGCCTGGAGCCGGACGTCTCTCTCTCTCTTCTCCTGGGATCAGAACCGGAGAGTCTGCTCTTATTGGGCTCTCCCTTCTCTTTCCTGGTATTATCTGGTCTTCTGCCTTGTTTCATGAACAGCCTGAAATGTGTGATCTGAATCCTTGCGTAATCCTGAAGTGAACCTTATATTCTTGTACCATATGAGTTATTATTATCCATATACCAGAACGTGAGGGACTGTAGTATATCGCTGGATATGTATGGGGCCTGAATTCTATTTGTAACCGGTGTGATAAAGGAGAGGTAATCAGATGAGAAGAATAGGAAGGTTACCAGGGATCATTCCATTCTCGTTCCTCATCATGCTCACGATGATCGCTGCACTCATCATCTTTACGACTATCATATCAGTCATATCCTACTCTGAAACCCGTCAGAACCTTGAGAACAACTGGATGCTGACGATGAATAACACCGGGCAGCATCTTACCGATTCAATTCATCTGGTTTCAGACGGGCTCCGATTGTTTGAACTCACCTATGATCCTGTTCTAAAACAGGATTTTGTTCCATTTCTTGAGGCATACAACACATCTGATCAGAACCCGATGGGCATCGATCTGATAAGACTGAAAGAAGAGTTGCCCTCACCTCTAGGCCCTAAAACTGATCTCTACATCATCGATGATCAGGGGATCATCATAAACTCCACCCTCAGTTCTGACCTGGGACTTGACTTTAAAACCTGGCCTGATGTGTATCGCGATATCACCAGGATCAGGGAAGGGGATATGTTCCGGTCAGATCGGGCAGTTATCGGATTTAAATCCGACCAGGTGGTCCGAAAATATGCATATCTCCCGACACCTGATCACCGGTACCTGCTTGAACTCTCTATCGTTGTTGATGAGTATATGCATGAGAGAAAGGACTTCTCTCTGCTTCATGCAGCCGAATCAGTAGCAGATCAGAATCCCGAAGTTGTATCGATAACTCTTTTTGATTCCATGGTCCGCTCACTCTCTGCCGAAGGTGTTGTTCAGTCAGTTCAGGATAACGAGACAGTAGAGAAGGTCAGATCGGCATTTTCTCAAAAGAAAGACATAGAGGTTTCTGATTCAGATGGTGTGGTTTCAGAGCGGTTCATCTACATCCAGGCAGGAGGCAATGAGACCGTCTCTGATAATATGCTTAATATGGTGGCTCATATCAGGTATGACCCTTCATCATACCTCTCACGCCTGCGGGCAACATTTCAATACCACCTGCTCATCGCCGCAATATCCGTCTTTCTTGCAATACTGCTGGCGTATTATCTCACCCGTCATCTGACCCGGCCTATCAGGCAGATCATCGATGATATCGACTCCATCGCGAAGGGTGATCTCGATCACCAGGTTCATCATACCGGTAGTCCCGAGTTCACGAGACTTGAGGGGAGTATTACCCTGATGGTCCAGTCGCTCAAAACACTAATTGAAACACTCAGGGAGAAAGAGGACCGGCTTGTTACAAGTGAACAACGGTACCGCTCTCTTGTTGAGAGCCAGACTGATCTCATCATAAGGTTTGATCAGTCAGGGATTATCAGGTACACGAATCAGGCTTTTTATCAGGCATTCCAGCTGACCCCAGACGAGGTCATCGGAAAACCTGTATTTGATCTGGTATCAGGAGATCTTCTCTCTGTCACCAGGAAATTCTTTGAAAATATGGCTGCCAGCCCTTCAGCCAGTACCCTTGAGACCCGTATTCAAAAGAAGGATGGGACCACGATATGGGTTCAGTGGGTCAACCAGGTCATCACTGATCAGGATCGTGTGATAACCGAGTATCAGTCTGTCGGGAGAGATATCACCAAACGGAAGAGTGCTGAAACAGCGCTCAGGGAGAGTGAGGAGAAATACAGGTTGCTTGTTTCAAGTCTTCCAGATTTCATCATCGTACATCAGAATGGCAAGGTTCTTCTGACCAATGATGCGACTGCAACCGTTCTCGGGTATAAGCAGGAAGACCTGATCAATACACATGTTCTGGACTATGTACTACCTGAATATCACGATGTTGTCATATCAGGAATGAAACAACGAATTCAGGGAGAAGAAGTTCCTCATTATGAGATCGCAGTCAGAGGTGCTGATGGATCGCTCAGGCAGGTCATAGTTCGTGCGTCAATCATCTCATCCACCGGGATACCCACATTTTTAACAGTCCTTACCGATATCACCGAACGAAAAAAGGCAGAAGAACTTGTCATTGAGGGAGAGAGGAAGTACCGAAGACTCGTAGAGCAGCTGAATGAAGGAATCCTGATCACCGATACCCAGGAGGCCACCATCTTTACCAACAGCAGGATGCAGGAGATTCTCGGATACTCGGGTGAAGAGTTAATCGGAAAGGAATTCTCTTCCTTTGTCTTACCTGAAGAGATTCCCTATTTGAGGGAGAGGATAGCGAACCGGAACAAAGGAATATCTGAACGGTACTCCCTGACTCTTCTGACCAGACATAAAAAGCAGATATTCACCGAGATCTCTGCATCCCCATCAATGAGTCCTGACGGAACAATTACCGGTTCTATTGCCGTGGTTACCGATGTTACCAGAAGAAAAAAAGCAGAAAAGAAGCTCGAGAAGTACACCCACGATCTCGAACAGAAGACTGTGGAACTTGAGGTCCTGCGTGATCAGCTGTTTGCGATGAACAAGGATCTGGACAGAATCGTAAAAGGGCGTACTGATCAGGTGATGAAACTGCTCACCCAGAAGGATGAGTTCATCATGCAGCTCGGTCACGATCTCCGGACTCCTCTGACTCCGGTACTCGGACTTCTGCCAGATCTGATCAGCGAGGAAGAGGATGAACTGACGAAGAAAACCCTGCTCATCATCCATACCAATGTCAGGTTTATCCAGGAGATCTGTGACAAGTCACTCAAGCTTGCAAAGATGAGTTCATTTGATATCAAGCCTGATATCGAACCGGTTGCGATCAGGGATGTAGTCACCTCGCTTCTGAATGCCCATGCTGTAGAACTTCAGGCTGCCGGGATAACTGCCTGTAATGCTGTGCCATCAGAACTTGTCGCAGGAGCAGATCCGATCCTGTTTCATGAACTTTTAGATAATCTCGTATCAAATGGAATAAAGTATATCCAGCGTAAAGACGGAGAGTTACTCATTTCAGGTAACACGGAAGGAGAGATGATCGAGATCCGTGTTGCTGATAACGGCCAGGGTTTACGCGCAGGTGAGACCGAAAAGATATTTGACGTGTTTTACAAGTCAGACCGCTCAAGACATGATAAAACATCGACTGGTCTTGGGCTTGCAATCTGCAGACGGATCGTCGAAAACCATAGGGGAAGCATTTGGGCAGAGAGTCCCGGGCCTGGCAGAGGGACCACCTTTATTATTTTGCTACCCGCATGGAAGTACTAGGAATCTGTATGGAGAGAGGGATCAATGAGTGAAAGTGTTGAGAAAGGTATACTGGTTGTTGATGATGATGAGGATATTCTGTTTACTGTCCGCTCGATCTTCAAACGACATTCGGTACCGATATTAATTGCCAAGAGCGGCAAGGAATGTCTTGCGATTCTTGACAAAGGATTCAAAGGTGTCGTTCTGATGGATATCATGATGCCCGAAATGGACGGCTGGGATACCATCAGGGAGATCGTTGACAGAGGATATGCAGATGATCTCATCATCTCGATGTTCACTGCCAAGGATGTACCAGATACGAAGATGGAATATCTGAAAGAGTATGTGATAGATTACATCACAAAACCGTTCGAACCACAGGATCTCATTGAGACTGTGAATGAGTACCTCGACCTTCTCTAAATCCATCTGCCTCGACATACATGAAATTCATAATAATCGGGTCTTCTACCGGTGGACCGAGGATATTGTTTGATCTCTTTGCAGATCTTCCGCAGGTATCTGCAGCAATCATTCTTATTCAGCACATGCCGGTATCTACTGCGAACAGGCTGGCAAAACGGCTCAGTCAGCTGACAGCCAATACCGTGTATATCGCAGAAGATCATCAGCCGATCTCGACCGGTTCGGTCTTCATTGCACCAGGAGATCAGCATCTTGTTCTTGACAATTATGAGCAGGTCCGCCTGACCAGTGACGAAAAGGTGAACTTTGTCCGGCCGTCTGTCGATGTTACCATGCTCGGCCTGAAACGGGATCTCAGGCACTCGATTCTCGGAATAATCCTTTCAGGCATGGGGTCCGACGGGGCAGAAGGCCTTGCTCATATCAAAAAGATCGGTGGAATGACCGCTGTTCAGGATCCAGCAAGCTGTACCATCAGGAGTATGCCTGAAGCAGCGTTAAAAACAGAAAAGGTGGATTATACTCTGCCACCGGAAGAACTCAAAAACCTGATGATTGAGTTCTCAAAATCAGGCATTCCGTAGGGTAAACACTTCCATCTCTTTGTGCATATTGGCGACTGCCTCGTTGATCAGGTCGATGATCTCTGTGATCTGGGATACAACTGCAAGGGCCTCCTCACTTGTTGCCGATGAATGAGTTGCGTCATCAGCCGTCTTCTTTACCAGGATACTCATCTCGTTGGCACTTGCGGTGATCTCTTCAAACGATGCTGCCTGCTGCTCGGTTGCCCGTGCGATTGTCACCATTTTCTGGTTGATGGTATCAACTGAATCGGTCAACTGGGTGAAGACATTGAGGGTATCGTTCAGTGCCCGGTTGCCATCCAGAACCGCTTTTCCAGCTGCCTCAATTGCTATTGCGGCATTGTCAGATTTTCGTTCAAGGCCCTGGATCATGTCTGCGATCGACTCTGCCGAGGTCCGTGACTCCTGTGCAAGCGACTTGACCTCTGATGCAACCACTGCAAAGCCTCTTCCTGCATCACCTGCACGTGCAGCCTCAATGGCTGCATTGAGGGCAAGGAGATTTGTCTGATTTGCAAGATCAGTGATGATGTTGACGATCTTTCTGATCTGGTTCATCTCACTTCTGATCTCGGTGATGATAGACTCGACTTCAGAGGATGAGCGGGTGATACTCTCCATTCCCTTGTCAGCATTCTCTGCATGTTCAGTACCTTTCTTTGCAAGGTTGTTTGCGTCCTCGCTGAGGCGTGCAACCGAATCTGCATTTCCTGATATCTCGCTGACCATCACGGTGAGATCTGACATGGCACGAAGTACCTGATCAATTCCATCTTCAGATTTGGCAGCATTTGCCGATGTCTCTTCTGCATTCTGTGAGATCTCCTTTGCTCCCCTGCTGACATCTTCGACACCGAACTGGGCTGTTGCTGCATGATGGGAGAGGTTGTCCACCTCTTTCTTGAGGGTAGCAACGGTGCTGGAAATTTCAACTCCGATATGATCCAGTGATTCTTTGAATAAGGAGAAGTCGCCTTCAGCACGAACTTTTTTATCAAAGATCTCAGCAAAGTTGCATCTTGAATACTGGTCTGAAACCCGCATTCCTTCTCTGAGTGGATTGACGACCTCCTCAAAGGTCTGGTTCATACCGGTGACGACCCTGGCAAAGTCTCCCTGGTGTCTGAGCGGATCAGCCCGTACTTCGAGATCTCCTTTCACTGCAGCACCAGAGAGGAGGTTTGCATCATCGATGAGCAGGTTGATGGCATTGATACACTGGTTGAGATTGTTCTTGATCTCGTTGAAGTCTCCCCTGTACTCATCAGTGATGACAGGTGGCAGATCTCCCTTGCTGATACGGTCGATGTACTCGGCAGCAAGGTTTAACGGGGTTATGTAAGCGTCGAGCATCTGGTTGATGCCGAGCAGCATTTTTCCGTTCTCGCCCGGATACTTGGATGCATCTGCTCTTACATCGAGTTTCCCATCGATGGCTGCCTGAATGAGCATCTTGATGTCAGCATTACGCATATGGATGACGTCGATGAGTGCATTGAGATTGTTCTTGATCTCGTTGAAGTCTCCCCGGTAATCCTCGGTGATCTTTGGTGGAATGTCCCCTTTGCTGATTCTGTCGATGTATTCAGCTGAGACATTGATGGGTCCGATGTATGCATCAAGCATGTGATTGATGCCATCTATCATCTTCCCGTTCTCTCCCGGGTATTTTGCCGAGTCTGCCCTGACATCAAGCTTCCCGTCGAGTGCAGCATCAATGAGCATCTCGATGTCCTTGTTTCTCATATGGACAACGTCCATGAGGGCATTGAGGTTGTTCTTAATCTCGTTGAAGTCGCCGTGGTAGTCCTCGGTGATCCGTGGCGGGATGTCTCCTTTGCTTATTCTGTCTATGTATTCAGCTGAGACATTGATGGGTCCGATGTATGCATCAAGCATGTGATTGATACCATCTATCATCTTCCCGTTCTCTCCCGGGTATTTTGCCGAGTCTGCCCTGACATCAAGCTTCCCGTCGAGTGCAGCATCAATGAGCATCTCGATGTCCTTGTTTCTCATATGGACAACGTCCATGAGGGCATTGAGGTTGTTCTTGATCTCGTTGAAGTCGCCGTGGTAGTCCTCGGTGATCCGTGGTGGGATGTCTCCTTTGCTTATTCTGTCTATGTATTCAGCTGAGACATTGATGGGTCCGATGTATGCATCAAGCATGTGATTGATGCCATCTATCATCTTCCCGTTCTCGCCCGGATACTTTGATGCGTCTGCTCTTACATCGAGTTTCCCGTCAATCGCAGCATCAATGAGTGCCTTGATGTCTGCATTTCTCATATGGATAACATCCATGAGGGCGTTGAGATTGTTCTTGATCTCGTTGAAGTCCCCATGGTAGTCCTCGGTTATCCGTGGCGGAATGTCCCCCTTGCTGATTCTGTCAATGTATTCAGCTGATACATTGATGGGTCCGATGTATGCATCAAGCATGTGATTGATGCCATCTATCATCTTCCCGTTCTCTCCCGGATATTTGGATGCGTCTGCTCTTACATCGAGTTTCCCGTCAATCGCAGCATCAATGAGTGCTTTGATGTCTGCATTTCTCATATGGATAACATCCATGAGGGCGTTGAGATTGTTCTTGATCTCGTTGAAGTCCCCATGGTAGTCCTCGGTTATCCGTGGCGGAATGTCCCCCTTGCTGATTCTGTCAATGTATTCAGCTGATACATTGATGGGTCCGATGTATGCATCAAGCATGTGATTGATGCCATCTATCATCTTCCCGTTCTCTCCCGGGTATTTTGATGAGTCTGCTCTTACATCGAGTTTGCCATCTATTGCTGCATCAATGAGTGCCTTGATGTCTGCATTTCTCATATGGATAACATCCATGAGGGCGTTGAGATTGTTCTTGATCTCGTTGAAGTCCCCATGGTAGTCCTCGGTTATCCGTGGCGGAATGTCCCCCTTGCTGATTCTGTCAATGTATTCAGCTGATACATTGATGGGTCCGATGTATGCATCAAGCATGTGATTGATGCCATCTATCATCTTCCCGTTCTCTCCCGGGTATTTTGATGAGTCTGCTCTTACATCGAGTTTGCCATCTATTGCTGCATCAATGAGTGCCTTGATGTCTGCATTTCTCATATTGATAACATCCAAGAGGGCGTTGAGATTGTTCTTGATCTCGTTGAAGTCTCCCCGGTAGTCATCAGCGATCTTTGGTGGAATGTCTCCCTTGCTGACACGGTCAATATACTCTGCGGAGACGTTGATAGGCCCGAGGTAGGAATCAAGTATCTTGTTTATCCTCTCGATGAGTCCGCCGTGATATCCGGTGTACTTAGAGATGTCTGCCCTGAAGTCAAGACGTCCTTCCTGGGCTGCTGTGGCAAGGAGCGATATGTCGTCATTTCGCAGATGGATTACATCAATGAGGGTGTTGAGATTGTTCTTGATCTCATTGAAGTCTCCCCGGTAATCTTCGGTGATCTTCGGCGGAAGATCGCCCTTACTGATCCTGTCTATATATTCTGCAGAGACGTTTATCGGTCCGATATAGGCATCTAGCATCTCGTTGATACCCTCAATCATCTTCCCGTTTTCGCCTGAGTACTTCCTGGCATCTGCTCTGAAGTCAAGTTTTCCTGCAGTTGCAGCATCGATCAGGGTTTTAATATCATCGTTTCGCAGGTTGGTTACATCGATGAGATTGTTGAGGTTATTCTTGATCTCGTTAAAGTCTCCCCGGTACGACTCGGTGATCTTTGGCGGGATGTCTCCCTTGCTGATCCTGTCTATATATTCTGCTGAAACGTTGATGGGTCCGATATAGGCATCTAGCATCTGATTGATGCCTTCGATCATCTTTCCGTTCTCACCAGGGTACTTCTTCGAGTCGGCACGAACATCCAGACGCCCGTCTATTCCTGAATTGATGAGCATCTTGATGTCCTCATTACGCATATGGACGATATCGATGAGGCCATTGAGGTTATTCTTGATCTCATTGAAGTCTCCCCTGTATGCTTCTGTGATCCGCGGTGGGAGATCTCCCTTACTGATCCTGTCTATGTATTCTGCTGAAACATTGATGGGTCCGATATAGGCATCAAGAATTTTGTTGATCCCTTCCAGGATCTTTCCGTGGTAACCCGGGTATTTTGTGGCATCAGCACGTGCATCGAGTTTCCCTTCTACTGCAGCACTGATGAGCATGGTGATATCAGCGCCACGCATCTTCGATACTTCGATAACCCGGTTTATATCCTTGAGAATACTCCCGATATCTCCAGAATATTTGTCTGCTGATAAGAGATCCGGCACTTTCCCGTCAGCAAAATCAGAAAAAGCAGCTGCTGCAATCCGGATCGGCACACTGATATTATTGAATCCGGTACCCAGGGATTCTATCATCTCTCTGAAACCACCCTGGTATCGTGCAGGATCTATTCGTGCCGACAGATCACCTGCAGTGCATCCATCAGAGAATCTGGTGATGTCGGTCTGCATCAGAGAGAGGTTTTCACATATTTTTGTAAGTTTGTCTGTAACTATACCTCTGCTTCCAGGGAGACGGGGGATATCAGAATGAAACGAACCATCAAGAATTGAGCCCACTGCATCTGATATTCCCTTCTCTTCCTGTACAAACAGATCAGCAAGCTGATTAACCAGGTTTACTATGCTTAACTCATTACCTGAAAAACGGGTAACATCGATTCGGGCATCAGAAAGTCCGGATCTTTGAAACTCAAGCAACTTAGAAATCTCTTCATAAATACGATTAGAATTCTGACTTTCTCCTTCTGGAGATGTATCTTGTGGCCCCATCACAAATCACTCCGTTACAGACAGCACGTTTAAAGAATGTAACGTGATTGTGTCAGGATTATGTTATCTCATATATTTAAAGGGACTGTTGATAGTCGTTGGTATAATCTACAAAATGTTTGGTGGTTTGAAATCAAAAAGATATCTTTAAATCTGGTGGAAAGAAGCAGTTTTCCAAAATGTATTTATATTGATCAGACATACGTATGATCAACTACCTTGGAGGTAGATCGATGAAGTGTGGAATGATGAGTGAAAAACTGGGTGTCTCGATCAGGTCTTCTGTGCCTGTTCAAACCGGGGTCCGGTCTGACAGGTTGTCAGGGCAGAATTGTGTCACCCATTACAGGCATGTTTCCTGCCTACTTCCGGGCGGAAAGACCACGGCATCTGTCCGGTAATTCAGGTAATCTGAATAACCGGATACCATCATGCCTGATAAAATCTGAAGGTTTTATCAGAGCCAGCGGTCCTGAACCGGGAGTTGGGTGAAGGAAGAGAGGCACAAAATCTGTCGTGAGCCTCTCTTATGTATTGAATAGCGGATAGCATCGTAAAAATTCAAAAATCGAGGGAATAAGATGAGACAAGTCGCAATTTACGGAAAAGGTGGAATTGGAAAATCCACAACAACTCAGAACACTGTCGCAGCACTGGCTGTTGCCGGAAAGAAGATCATGGTCGTTGGATGTGACCCGAAAGCAGATTCTACCCGTCTACTGCTTCACGGTCTTTGTCAGAAAACTGTCATGGCAACCCTCCGTGATGAGGGGGACGATCTTGATCTTGATGACATCCTGAAACCGGGATTCATGGATGTGAAATGTGTCGAGTCAGGAGGACCGGAGCCTGGTGTAGGGTGTGCAGGCCGTGGAATTATCACGTCTATCAACCTGCTTGAATCCATGGGTGCATACACACCGGATCTTGACTATGTCTTCTATGATGTGCTTGGAGATGTGGTCTGCGGAGGATTCGCCATGCCGATTCGTGAGGGCAAGGCAGAAGAGATCTATATCGTCGCTTCCGGAGAACTGATGGCTTTGTATGCAGCAAACAACATCGCCAAAGGTATCCAGAAGTATGCTGACACCGGAAAAGTCAGGCTCGGCGGTATCATCTGTAACAGCCGTAAAGTAGACAACGAATATGCTCTGCTCAAGGCATTTGCAGAAGAACTCGGCTCACAACTGATCCACTTTGTCCCCCGTGACAACCTCGTTCAGAGGGCTGAGATCAACAAGAAGACCGTCATGGACTTTGATCCCGAGTCTAACCAGGCTCAAGAGTACAAAACACTGGCAAACGCCATCGACACAAACAAAATGTTTGTGAAACCAAAACCGATGGAACAGGACCGGCTTGAAGAACTGATGATGCAGCACGGATTCCTGGATGCAATGGCATAAGGTGGCAGGGGGAAAGGAAATATGTTACTCATAAGAGCTATCGTCAGACCTGAAAAGAAAGACGAAGTACTTGCATCCCTGTCCAAGGCAGGATTTCCGGCTGCAACCGTCGTGGATGTTGTCGGTCGTGGAAAGCAGAAAGGTATCAAGATGGGTGGAATGCTCTATGATGAGATTCCAAAGATCCTCATTATGGTTGCCATTCACGATGAAGAGCGGGAAAATATCATCGATGTGATCCTCAAGACGGCCCGGACCGGCGAAGACGGAACATTTGGTGATGGTAAGATCTTCATCACGCCACTCGAAGAGGTTTACACGATCTCCCGGGGCGGCCGAGGTCTCTGAAGGCGAGGCATCTCATGAAAGAGATCATGGCAGTCGTCAGGATGAATAAGACGAATGCTACAAAAACGGCATTAATTGAAGCTGGAGTCGCAGGATTTACTGCGATTAAGGTTCTTGGCAGGGGAAAACCTGTAGAAGATCCGGCGATCATCCAGGAGCGGAAGAACAAGTTACTTGAGATGGCAGTGCACGAGAGCATCGATGTAGAAGAAGCCGAGCGGCAGGTTACCAGTTTCCTTGACGGATCCAGGTTATTCCCCCGCAGGCTCTTTACGATCCTTGCTCACGATGATGACGTTCCCCGTATCATCGAGGCTATCACCAAGGCAAATAAGACCGATAACGCGGTCGGTGACGGTGCTATCTTCGTGATGCCAATTGCCGATGCAGTACGTGTGAGAACCGGAGAAGCCGGAGAAGCAGCAATCTGGTAATACAGGATTTGATTCAGATGTCAATGAGTGAAGAAATGATGGGGGATATGCTGGAAAAATATCCGGAGAAGGTTCTCAAAAACCGGAAGAAGCATATCACCATCGTCGATACAAATCAGGCCTGTCAGCAGATAGAAGCAAATACCCGGACTATTCCGGGTATCATCACCCAGCGTGGCTGTGCGTATGCAGGATGCAAAGGTGTGGTCGTCGGTCCCATCAAGGATATGGTCCATATCGTCCACGGACCGATCGGGTGTGCCTTCTATGCCTGGGGAACCAGACGAAACAAGGCCCGTGCCGACGATGAAACACCAGCAGAGAAGATCTTCTCTACGCTGTGTGTATCTACCGACATGCAGGAGAGTGACATCGTCTTTGGTGGTGAGAAGAAACTCGCCAAGATGATAGACGAGGTCGTGGAGATGTTTCATCCCCGTGCAGTCTCGATCTGTGCAACCTGTCCGGTCGGGCTTATCGGAGATGATCTTGGTGCAGTTGCAAAGGCCGCACAGGAACGGCATGGAATCCAGGTACTCTCCTTCAACTGTGAAGGATACAAAGGAGTGAGCCAGTCTGCCGGACACCACATCGCAAACAACAACCTGATGGAGAATGTTATCGGAACAGGTCCTGACCGGGATCCGAGCGAGAAGTTCGTGATCAACATTCTCGGTGAGTACAACATCGGTGGTGACGGCTGGGAGATGGAGAGGATTCTGGGCGATATCGGATACCGGGTAAACTGCATCCTTACCGGAGATACAAGTTACCTGCATATCAAGAATCTCCACCAGGCCCACCTGAATCTCGTGCAGTGTCACCGGTCGATCAACTACATCGCTGAGATGATGGAGACCAAGTACGGGACACCGTGGCTGAAGGTGAACTTCATCGGAGTTGAAGCAACCAAGAAGAGCCTTCGTGAGATGGCCCTCTGCTTTGGTGATGAAGAACTCATCAAGAAGACTGAAGAGGTAATTGCCAGGGAAGAGGCCAGAATCATGCCGGTCATCGAGCATTACCGCAAGATATGCCAGGGCAAGACTGCGTTCGCCTTTGTCGGAGGCTCACGGAGCCACCACTACATGCACCTCATGAGGGATCTCGGCATGGAAGTCGTGGTTGCAGGATACGAGTTTGCCCACCGGGATGATTACGAGGGACGTCAGGTCATTCCATCGATCAAGATCGATGCAGACTCAAAGAATATCCCTGAGCTGCACTTGAGCCCGGATCCGGAAAAGTTCCAGGATGCCCATGTTCACCTCAACATGTCAAAGGAGAAGTTCGAGGACCTGAACAAGAAGGTCCCGCTCAGCTACTACGAAGGAATGGAGCCTGACATGAAAGACGGCGAGGTCATGATCGATGACTGCAATCATCATGAACTGGAAAAGATGGTTCGTGTCCTCAAGCCTGACATCGTGTTTGCAGGTGTAAGAGACAAATATTACGTGCAGAAACTCGGAGTGCCGGGAAAACAGATGCACTCGTACGACTACAGCGGACCATATGCCGGGTACAACGGAGCACTGAACTTTGCCCGTGATGTTGCCAATGCGTTGACAACACCTGCCTGGAAACTGGTCACAGCCCCCTGGGAGAAACAGACCCAATAACAGGAGTGATAGGAATGCTAGAATGTATGCCAGAAGGCGAGGTAGTTCACACGATCGGGAAGATCAACCCGGTCAAAACCTGCCAGCCTATCGGTGCAATGTATGCGGCACTCGGAATTCACCGGTGCCTTCCCCACAGTCATGGATCCCAGGGCTGCTGTGCCTACCACCGGATGCATCTCTCACGTCACTTCCGTGACCCGGTACTTGCATCCACAAGTTCCTTTACTGAAGGAGCATCGGTGTTCGGCGGAGCAGCAAATCTGAAGACAGCAATAAAGAATGTGTTTGAGATCTACAAACCCGACATCATCGCGGTTCACACTACCTGTCTCAGTGAGACGATAGGTGATGACCTGCCGACGATCATCAAACAGTCTGAGGTTCCTGAAGGAAAAGTCGTCATTCACGCCAACACCCCGTCATACCAGGGATCCCATATCACCGGGTTCTCGAACATGGTCAAGGCCATGGTCACCTACCTGGCTGCACGGGACGAGGAGTCTGTACGAAAGAAACGTGTAAACATCATCCCGGGATTTGTCAATCCCGCTGACATGCGTGAGATCAAGAGGATCACAACAAGTCTGGGTGTTGACATGATCATGTTCCCTGACACGACCAACGTGCTTGACTCTCCGCTGACTGCCAAGTATGACATGTACCCGGAGGGAGGAGCGACCATCGAGCAGATCAGGGATAGTGGAAATTCACGCCTGACCCTGGCGATAGGAGCATGGTCATCAAATGCAGCAGGAGCTGCACTCCAGGAGAAATGCGGAGTGCCATGTGCTCCGCTCAAGGTTCCGATCGGGCTTAAGGCTACAGATGACCTGATCATGACCCTCAAGGAGAAGTTCGATGCAGTGGTTCCCGATGACCTGACTCTTGAACGTGGTCAGGTTGTTGACACCCTCATCGATACTCACTTCCACTACCAGGGCAAGAAGGTTGCAATCTACGGGGATCCTGACATCGTGGTTCCTATGGTTGAGTTCGTGCTGACCATGGGAATGATTCCCAGGTATGTTATCACAGGAACTCCGGGGAAGGTATTCGAAGAGGAAGTCGGAGCAATGATCGAAGCAGCCGGTATAGAGGATTACCTTGTCAAGGCTGAAGGAGATCTCTTCGAACTGCACCAGTGGATCAAGGAAGAGTCGGTCGATCTCCTGATCGGAAACACATACGGGAAATATATCGCAAGAGCCGAGGATATCCCACTCGTCAGAGTAGGATTCCCGATTCTTGACCGGGCCGTTCATCCGCTCATGCCCATAACCGGGTACAAAGGATGTCTGCGGCTCATAGAGATGATCAGTAATGCCCTCCTCGACCGGCGTGACCGCGATTGTCTGGATGAAGATTACGAACTGGTACTGTAAACCCGCAGGGCAAAGGGATCATCCCTTTCCAGTGCCACAATTTAAAACGGAGAAATATCATGGAGCATGTCTGTTCGTTGCCGGCCACAGGAGCCGGATGCATTAGCGAACGCCAGAACTCCATCATAACCACAGGGAAGAACAAAAGCCGCATTCATTGCGCAGACGACAGCCTGGCCGGAGCGGTCAGCCAGAGAGCCTGCGTATTCTGCGGAGCACGGGTTGTTCTGAATCCGATTACGGATGCAGTTCACCTGGTCCACGGTCCAATCGGCTGTGCCACGTACACCTGGGATATCAGGGGAAGTCTCTCCAGCAGTTCAGAGATGTATCGGCATAGTTTTTCCACAGACCTGAAAGAAAAGGACGTGGTTTTTGGTGGCGAACCAAAACTGGCTGCCTGTATCGATGAAGTGGTGACAAAATATCATCCTCCTGCAGTGTTTGTGTATTCAACCTGTGTGGTCGGGATGATCGGCGATGATATCATTGCTGTCTGCAAGGATGCTTCCGAGCGGTATGGAATCGATATCATTCCTGTAGAATCATCCGGATTCCTGTCAGGAAACAAGATCGTCGGGTACCGGGCAGCTGCCGAAGCGATCATGCGACTCATCAGGCCAAAACCTGGTGAGGTCGTAGAAAAGACACGAAAACTCAACTTCCTGGGTGAATACAACCTGGGAGGAGAGAAGTGGCTCATCGAGAAGTATCTCAAAGAGATCGGCGTTGAGGTCAATGTAGCCTTCACCGGTGATTCTACCGTTGCAGCACTCAAGAAAGCACCAGGGTCATGCCTGAACATCGTTCAGTGTACCGGGTCAATGCACTGGGTTGCCCAGCGGTTAGAGCAGGAGTACGGGATTCCCTACCTTGATGTGAACTTCTTCGGGGCAGAGAATACTGCCGACAGTCTGCGAAGAATTGCAGAATTCTACGGAGATCCGGAGATCAGTAGAAAGGCCGAGGCACTGATTGCACGGGAAAATGCCAGGATCGAACCACTCATTGCGAAGTACCGTACGAAACTGACAGGAAAGCGAGCCGCCATTTACGTTGGTGGAGCCTTTAAGGCCGTCGCCCTGATCAGGCAGATGAAAGATCTCGGGATGGAGGTCGTCGTTACCGGAACACAGACCGGGAAACAGGAAGAGTATGATACCATCAGCGGTCTGCTCAGCGAAGGAACAATCGTAGTTGACGATGCCAACCCGGCAGAGATCGAGAGGTTCCTTCTCGATATGAAGGTTGATGTCATGGCCGGTGGCGTAAAGGAACGGGTGCTTGCATACAAACTCGGCATCGGATTCGTGGATCATAATCATGACCGAAAGAAATGTCTTGCCGGGTTTGACGGGGCAGTGACCTTTGCCAAGGAAGTGTACATCACAACCTGTTCACCTGTCTGGAAACATCTGAAAGAGAGCATACAGGAGGGATAATCATGCAGACCGTCAGTACTCACCGGGTAAAAGAGGTCAACGAGAACCAGTGCCATATGTGCATGCCACTTGGAGGTGTCATCGCCTTCAAGGGCATCAAGGGAGCTATGGTGCTCGTGCATGGATCCCAGGGTTGCAGCACGTACATGCGGCTTGCAAATGTCGAGCACTTTCACGAGCCGGTTGATATCGCATCCTCGTCACTGAACGAGAAACAGACCATTCTCGGTGGTGAGAAGAATCTGAAGAAGGCACTGGACAACGTGCTCCGGGTCTACCAGCCGACGATGCTCGGGATCCTGACGACCTGTCTTGCCGAGACTATGGGTGAGGATATGGACCGGATCATCCGTTCCTATAGGCAGGAACGGCCAGACCTCAATGTTGAGATCGTGTCGGTTGCAACACCAAGTTATGGCGGTACCCATTCGGAAGGATTCTGGGCTGCAACCCGGGCTATTATAGCCCATTATGCAAAACCCTGTGCACCACACAACCGGATCAACGTGATCATTCCGAACATCAGTCCTGCTGATATCAGGGAGATCAAACGGATTCTCGGCATGTTCAACCTGGAGTACACCCTGATTCCGGACTTCTCGATGACACTGGACCGGCCATACGGTGGCAGTTACCAGAAGATCCCAACCGGCGGGACAAGTCCTGCTGATATCTCAAGGATGCCCGGAGCTCCGATCACGATCCAGTTCGGTATGACCTGTCCGGATGCGATCTCTCCCGGGTTATTCCTGGAGCAGCAGTTCGGTGTCAGACTTGTCAACCTCCCGATCCCCATCGGGCTCGATAATGTGGACCAGTTCATAGCGGCGTTATCATCACATACCGGTCTTCCGGTTCCCGGGCAGCTTGCGTTAGAACGTGGCTGGCTCCTGGATGGAATGGCTGATTCACACAAATATAATGCTGAAGGAAGACCGGTCATCTACGGCGAGCCGGAGATGGTCTATGCCCTGACCTGCACCTGCATCGAGAATGGTGCCGAGCCGGTGGTTATTGCGAGCGGATCGCCGCACAGCAAACTCGGGAATCTCATCCGACCGATGCTTACCGAACTGCTTGAACAGCCGGTGATCATTGAAGAGGCTGACTTCGCTTCTATTGAGCATGCTGCTGTTTCAGCAGGAGCAACGATCGGAGTTGGGCATACTGGAGGAAAATTCCTGACCGAACGACATGGGATCCCGGTTACCAGGATCGGATATCCGATTCACGACCGGATCGGCGGGCAGAGGATCTTCTCTGCCGGATATGCAGGAACTCTTGCATTTCTGGACCGGTTCACAAATACCCTGCTTGAGCAGAAGTACGGCTCATACCGGGAGAAGACCAAAGAAGAGATGTTCAATCATATCTGAAACCGCAGGAATTCGTAAAAAACACAGGAGATTATTATGCAAAAACCATCACACCATATTTTTATCTGCACCAGTTCACGACCAACCGGCCAGCAGAAAGGATTCTGTCATACAAAGGAAGGCGTCGATGTTATGGCAAAGTTCATGGAAGAGATCGAAGAACGCGACCTGGGCGGTGATGTCTTCATCACCAATACCGGATGTTTCGGGATATGTGAGAAAGGTCCGATAGTTGTTGTCTATCCTGACAATGTCTGGTATGGCTCGGTAGGTCCTGATGATGTGGAAGAGATCATGGAGTCACACATCGAGGGCGGTACAGTCGTGGAGCGACTGGTTATCTGAGGAGACATTATGATCCCCGAGATTGCAGCAATGCTGGATCAGGAGGGGTGTACAACTACCCTGACAGGACCCGGTGAGGTTGTCGTATACTCAAAAGTGCTATCCTCCTGGGAACCGGTCAGGCGAATGTCTTTTTCCCTCGACACCAGCCAGGGACTGGCCCAGCTCAGAACAAAGATGGCTGAACTGGTAACGTTTCTTGGCGACTGCAGGATATTTGTTGCGAGAGTTGCAACCGGAGCCATCTTCTTTGAGCTGGAGAAGGCCCGGTGCGGAGTCTGGGAGATTCACGGGAAGCCTGAGGAATTTCTCGACCAGGTCTGGAGGGAAGAAGAGGATCAGGATTCTGCACAGGAAGTCACATCAACTGATATTCCGGTGCCTGTCGAGATCTCCCCGGGAAAGTATTACCTTTCAATCAAGGAGATTCAGGGGCAGAGACCTGATGTAAGCAGCAAACAGGTGCTTCAGAAGTTTATCAGGGCTGGATCGTATGAGTCATTAGAAGTGATCTGCGATCATGTACCCCCCTGGATTCCACTGGAGTCGACGTGTTGTGGGTTTACTCTGCAGAGTGAGCGTCTTGGCCCTAGTGAGGTGAAATTAGTATTAACCAGGAACCCCGCTGACAGCTGCGGGTGTAGCTGAAAAAAGCTCTATACCACTCGATTACTCAAGGATATACCATACCACACCATATATTTTCGGGAGAGAGGAACGCTCTCCCGTTTCCTCTGAATTATATTCCAGGACAGGTATCATATGAACCTGTTCTGATTCTGTCTACCACGATGAATGATCAGAAATTCATAAAAAATTGATACCCTGAAATTGGGGATTTGGTGCCATGCACATCTATTCACTTGAACATGATCATGACGATGAACCGGTATTCATTGCCAGATGGCTTGCAGAGCATGATTTACCTCTCATTCGGATTCGTCTCTATAATGGGGATCCACTTCCGGATCCGGATCAGGTAGACCTCCTCATCATCATGGGCGGTGCAATGAATATTTATGAGGAATCAATGTATCCCTGGCTCATTCCAGAAAAGATCTTCATCAGGGCTGTGATTGATTCAGGAGTACCAGTGCTCGGTGTCTGTCTTGGCGGTCAACTCATCTCAGCAGTCCTTGGTGGAGTTGTTACACGGGCGGATCTTCCCGAATACGGGTGGCATACTATCAGACGGCTTCGCGATAGTGTACGCCAGTTACGTGAAGAGATTACGGTATCAGGTCTGGATATTTTTCCTGATGAGGTTACTGTCTTTCAATGGCACAACGATACGTTCAGTATTCCACCCGGTGCAGTACACCTGTACGCCTCTGATACATGTCAGAACCAGGCATTTTTCTATGATTCCCGGGTGATTGGTCTTCAATTTCACCCCGAGATGGATAACAAGACAATCAGAGCGTTTCTGAGCCAGTCAAGAGAAAAAATGGCAACGGACGGTCTTCTATCGGTACATGATGATACCCTGTCCCGGATTCAACTCTTCCCTGCCGGAAATGAATTTGTATCCGGTCTGCTGTACTATCTCACTGGCCTTGTTAGAAATTAAAACCCCAACCGTGTCCCGTTGGGGTGCCCAAGGCAGAACCGATGAAAAGAACTTTTTCATGTACAATTTATCCAGTGATTCCAGTTTTATCATACGTTCTGATTTCTTCCATTCTCAGTTTTTTGATTACGAATTAACCATGGACCCCTTTCCTTTATTAATATATATCCCAATCTTTCTCTCATTTTTCGGAAGTACTCAATTACTTTCTGATAAAACTACCAGCCCATTCTTGGTAAACAACTGTTGATGAGCCGAAATAGACAAGAAACATAATAAAGCCGTAAAAATTAAAATTATTATGGAAATCCATCCAATTTTTAAGATTTTTGAATCAGTTCCCAGGCAGGGGGCAGGTGATGATGAGCACACGGGAAAAGCATTCTCTCTCATTGTAGAACAAGGAAAAGGAGGTGGTGAGATCCTTGATGTCGGGTGCGGGAAGGGTGTTCAGACGATGGCCCTTGCCCGCTTGTGCCCGTCCTGTAGGATTATTGCGACAGATATTTACCAGCCTTTCCTTGATGCAGTGGACGAAAAAATAGTAGCCGAAGGTTTTTCCGGGAGAATCAAAACCGTCTGTGCATCAATGGACGATCTTCCCTTTGAAGAGGAGTCTTTCGACATTATATGGGCTGAAGGATGCTCATCTATCATAGGTATTGAAAAAGCTGTCATGTACTGGAAAAAATTCCTGAAACAGGGCGGATACATGATGATCTCTGATATATTCTGGTTTACTGAAAGCCCGTCTGATGAGGTACGGGAATTCTTTGCCGAGTTCCATCCGGCAATGATGACCGAGGAGAAAGGATTTGAGATCATCCAAAAAGCCGGGCTTGAGAAGGTTGGATCCTTCAGGCTCCCTTCCTCTGTATGGGAAGAAAGTTTCTATGGAACATTGAGGGGGAAGTTTAAAGAACTCGAAGAAGAATTTGCAGATGATGAGACCGCTCTGATGATAATAGGGGGGCTCAAAAGACAGACCAAAATCTTTGAGAAATACCCTGATGAGTTTGGGAACACATATCTGATAATGAAAAAACCGTTGTAAATACTATTTTATTCATAATTCTCATTTCCTATGTGTTACATGAAGAATGATTATTAATGACTTCCAACTCTTATCAATTATTACCTTTTCTGCGTTTTCTCCGGTTTTACAGGGAACCAAATGGTTGACTCATTTTAATTGATAGAACCGGTCTTGTTTCTGCTTCAATGGAATACGTTATGTCTTTTTTTAGCTTGTTTTATTACGTAGAATTATGAATCGATAATTATCCTTTTACAGGTATGTGTCAACTTCTAATATATGACAATCTGTAATATTACAAGTTTAAAGTTGACCTTATGAGCGGCTTCTCACTGGCGCCAATAGAAATCCTTTTTTATATACTCATGCCGTTATAGTAAATATGAATTCTGACTCTCCACAGATACCCGGGGCCTTTGATTCAAATTCTGATATTACGGTTCTCAAGGAGAAAATGGAATCACTCAATAACGAGATAATTGACCTGAAAAGAGAAAAAAACAAATATGAATCAATACTTCGGTATAATCCCAATCCCATCCTTATCTGGAATACTGATCTCAAGGTTATCGATGTTAATGATGCATTTATAAAATCTACTGGCTATTCAAAAGAAAAAGCTCTTTCACTCAGAATATCTGACTTTGTGTACCTCGACCGTAAGGGTGATGGAATCCAGGAAACCATTCGTGACCGGGAAATGAAGACTGGTGAGGCGACATTTCAGTTTCCAAATGGCGTCTATACCTGGATACGATATACAATACCAATTCTTGATGAAAAAGGTGATGTCAAGGTAATTATTTCAGTGTACAATGATGTAACTGAACTGAAAACCGAACTTAACGAGATCGAGATCCTGAAAAACAGGTCTAACACGATTGTGAATGAAAACCCATACCCAATGGTGGTCTGGGACCCTGATCTCAACGTCACTGTTATGAATAATGTGGCATTGAAACTCATGGGATTCAATGCTCAAGATATCGGCCGCATTTCTATCAGAGATTTTAAATATCTGAAAGAGACCGGCACAAGTGTTGCGGATACATTTAAAACTGGCAAACCAAGTCAGGGAGAAGCGGTTTTTGACTTCTCTACCGGTATCAAGACATTAGAACGTCACAATATTCCTCTCACTGACACAACAGGCAAAGTCACCCATGTGTTATCTGTGTATTATGACCTCACTGATCAGAAACAGGCAATAGCCGATATATTACAGGTGATTCAGATGGCACAGAGTGGCGATCTGACAGCCCGAACAGATGAAAAGCGGTACTCCGGAGATTTCTTAGAGATATCCAAAGGGATTAATCAGATATTAGCAATTATTACCAACCCGTTCAGGGTTTTCCAGGAAAAGATCGTAGATATTGCTTCCGGAGCTGAAGAGGTCAATGCCAGTGTGGAGGAAGTGTCTGCCGGAACAAATTTGCTTGCTCAATCCTCGAATTCACTGAGTGAGACCACAGAACATGGTGAAGAAGGTGTCAGACAGATCCTTCGTGCGATGGAAGATCTGTCCACAACGGTCTCAAATATGGCGATTGATAGCGAATCGGTAGCAAAACTTGCTAGTGTAGCCGATGATAGAAGCAAACTTGGTATTCAACTCGCTAAAAATACTGAACAGGCTATGGACGGTATCACCAAGACCTCAGAAGAGGTTGATACTATCGTGAATGATATCAGAAATCAGATGGACCAGATCGGAAAGATTGTCAAACTGATCTCTGATATCGCAAACCAGACAAATCTTCTTGCACTAAATGCTGCGATTGAGGCTGCCCGTGCCGGAGAGGCTGGACGGGGATTTGCCGTTGTCGCAGCTGAAGTCAAATCACTGGCACAGGAGTCACGTCAGTCTGCTGAAAGTATTACCGAAATGATCAGTAATCTTCAGACAAAATCACAGAAGGCAGCAGAGGCAGTGAAGAGTTCTGTTACAAATGTTCAGGAAGGAAATGCATCTCTGACTGAAACCATCACCGCGTTTACAAGTATTGCACAATCCATAGAGGATATTTCACAAAAGGTAACTAATATGGCATCGGTAACCGAAGAGCAGGCAGCATCGGTTGAGGAGATTACTGCCAGCGTGACTGAAGTTGCCACTCTGCTGAGCAATACTGTCCAGCAGGCTGTGGATTCTTCTGCAGCGACTGAAGAAGCTTCTGCCGCCCTTGCCCAGATTGTACAGGCAATACAGGATGTGTCACAGAGTGTTGAGGCAGTATCTACAGAGATCTCAAGGTTTACGGTGTGAGATCGGATGAACACCCTTGAAAAGACAAATCCAAATAAAAACTCGACTGATGATGAGATTCAGGTTGTTGAGTTCATACTTGGAGATAACAAGTTTGCAATTAACCTTTTCGATGTACGGGAGATCGTTGAGTCGATGCGAATCACTCCTCTTCCTCATACCCCTTCCCATATCAGAGGGATCATTGATCTCAGGGGAGAGATCACCACGGTAATCGATCTGAAATCTCTGTTAAAGATCCAAAAATCCAGTACCGAAAGTCAAACTGATTCTAGGCTGATAGTACTTGATAGCAGTTTAACAGCGATAAAAACCGGCATTCTTGTTGATGATGTATCTTCAGTTATGACCGTTTCAATGAAAGATATTGATCAGTCTCATACGGATGATGAAGATGCACATATTTTAGGAATTATAAAAAAATCTTTGGATAATACCAATGATTCAAGACGGGAGTTAGTGATCTGGCTTGATATTAAAGCTCTTCTTGATAACGTAACAACCAGATAATTCATCTTATTATTAATGAATATCTGATACTATCTTTCCTGAAAATCAGGATTGTTTCTTCATTTTTCTCTATTATCTATCATTATTTCATAATCTGTGTAATTCTATAGGCGCCAGTTAAAATCATTTTTTATCTCCCTTGATTCATTTCTATATTCATGAATAATTACTATTCAGAGTTATCAGTTACCTGGAATGATTTTGCCAAATATCTGGATCTGATTCTGATATGATTATTTATCTAATACCAACTTTAATCTCTCTGAATGATTTTCCAAAAACAATATGAGTGATCTGCTGAACGGTTAACATATGACTCCGGATATTATTTTGCATGAAAAAGTCCTTTTCACCGGTCCTACCTGGGGCCCCCAACGGGGCACCGTTGGGGTTTTTAATCAATCATTACATAATCCGTCTACCTTCCTATCTATTTTGATGCGGAGCTGTACCCTATGAGTTTCTTTTCCATTGCATCCTGTAGGTTTATGGCGACATTCCCCTCACAAATCCTTTTATCTTCATCAGAGATTTCAGACATTTCCGGACATTCTCCTGAAGATTTAGAAAAACCCGGAGGATTTGAACAATATATTGTAAAAACTGATCTCTCCAAACGAGAGTTGGCAATACGTCATGGTATATGGACAAAAAAGACGTACTCACTTGAATACAGATTTCATCATGCTGATGGGACCATACACACTTTTTTTGAACGGGGAAATGTATGTACTAATGCTTGTGATATGTGGCTGGATGTCATACTTATTGATATCACCGAACAGGAAAAAATCCATCAAGAGGTCGTAAAAGAACGAGATCTATTAAAACAGGCATTGGATTCGATCGACGAGTATGTATCTATAGTTTCTCCTGATAGCCAGATATTATTCGTCAATAATTCACTAACTAACCGGATAAACCAATCACCTGATCACTATATCGCGAAATTCTGTTGTTCACCTGGTTTTAAAAATAGATCACAAGAATCGGGACAGATGGAAGAGGTTTACGATGATGTTACACATAAGGTCCATTCAATATCAACATCATCAATTTACTCATATAGCCAAGGTCATGTAGGATATATTCAGATATCCCGGGATATATCAACAGAAAAATACCGGGAAGAATCTCTTTTACAAACGGTTGAGAAGGTAATACAGAAATTACATGAATTAGGTAGAGTTTTAAAGAATCTTGAAGAATCAAATTCCCTTCTTGAACAGGAAACATTGAAACAGGTTGAAGATGTCAACCGTTTATCAAAAATAATAGAAGAAAAAAACCTTCTCGTTGAACAACTGGTAAATCAGAAGGAGTTTTTCATCACACAACTGGCACATGATCTCAGAACTCCATTAACTCCGATAATTGCAATGCTGCCTCTGATTATTGATAGTATACAGGATCCTGATTCAAAAGAATTACTGCAATTATTCAGCGATAGTATTGAAAATCTTCAGAATATGGTTAATACAATCATTCAATATGCAACCCTTAATCAGGTTACCTGTATTGATGATTATTCATTATTTAATGTGGATTCCCTTATTGAGGATGCAATGAAGATTAATTCATTCCTGATTAGGGAGAAAGAACTGAGTATTGATATCTCTCTCCCTCCAGAAATATCAGTTTCTCTTTCTAAAAACCTGGCACCTATTATTTTTAGAAATCTTGTATCTAATGCCGTCTCCTATAACATTTTTCGGGGTTCAATAAAAATACAGGGAGAAATCCAAAAAGGAATTATCAAAATTTTGATTTCGGATTCCGGAATTGGAATTCCTCCTCATCTTCTTGATACGATGTGGGATGAGTTCGTAATTGGGGATACAGCCAGAAAAAATCCTCATTCAAAAGGACTTGGCCTTTCAATAGTCAGACAAATCGTGGTCATGCATGGGGGAACGATTACTGCAACAAGTAATGGAATAGGAACGGGAGCAACTTTTACTATCACCTTACCTTTGAACCGTAGTGAGAATCCGGTGTTGTGTACAGTATCAACATCACAGTAATGGTATGATTGATGAAACCTTCTGAGTGCCCATATTCTAAATCCGGGAATACTATATCCAATAACCAGAATTTGGATCAGAATAATGCATTCAATAGTTCATCAAAATTCAACAATCAGGACGAATATAAAAAAATATTTAATAATCTTCCCGGGATCTGCTTCCAGTCACAATACCTTGATTCTACCATCATTTTACATATCAATCACAAAATTCATGATAATCTTGGGTATACTCCTGAGTCGTTAACACAAAATCAGATTCTGTTTGATACTCTGATACACCGTTCTGATTACTATCGAAGAAAAAAAAGTATTGAAACTGCCTTGTCAAGGCTCGAAATATATAATGTAGATTACAGGCTTCGACATGCCAATGGAAGATATCTATGGGTTAATGAATTAGGTCAGATTAGTAAAAATTCATCCGGGATATATGAGATAACCGGTTTCATCAGGAAAATTGACGAACTGGATAAATCGATTGAATCCTGCATGTATCAGGTTGATCTGTATCGCACTATTTTTGATTCTGTTCCTGAACTTATTGTAGTAGTAGATAGCAAAAGCAACATCATTGATATCAATAAAACTATGGAAAAGAAATTTTCTGTCTCCTTTCACAAGTCCAAAGGAAAGGATGTTGATAGTTTAATACCGGGACTATCTGAATTTTTACATAACTCTATTGAAAAACCACATACGCATGACCCAATACTTGTCTATAAGAGATCAGAAGAAATTGAGGAATATTTTAAGATAATAACGATCCCCTTTCATGAGAAAATTGGACACAAGAAAGGCACTGTTTGTATTGCTCATGATGTAAGTGACCTGATCCATAAGCACACCGATCTTGAAGGATATGCGAAAAAACTTGAAAAATCGAATGAAATACTTACATGTTCACGGGACGACATGGCTCAGTTTACCACAACCCTTGAATGGAATCTGATTAAACAGAAACAAGAGGTCAGATCATTATCTGATGAAGTTATGGATCGGAATCGAATGGTAGAACAGTTGCTTAAACAGAAAGACATGTTTATTAACAATCTGGCCCATGATCTCCGTACACCATTAACCCCCGTTATTGCACTAATTCCTCTTTTAAAAGAGTATATTACAGATGCACATCTTCTGGAAATAATTCGGCTCTTTGAGATACGAATAGGATATCTTCGGGAGATGGTTGAAGATATAATTTCATATGCACATCTGAATAGTCAGGTGTACATTGATGATTATATGAAATGTAATTTGTTTGAGTTTATTGAGGATATTTTTAAACAGCACACCTCTTTAATAGAAGGGAAACAAATTCAGGTTAAAAATCAGATTCCCCGGGATCTTGTACTCAGACTATCACGTTCTCAAGCTCCTGTCCTGTTTAATAATCTGATCCTCAATGCAATTCAGTTTAACTCGATTTCTGGATCCATTACCGTTACCGGAGTTGTAAAAGGGGAATGGTGTTCTATTCAGATAGTTGATACAGGGTCTGGAATTCCAGGGGATATGATTAACTATATCTGGGAAGATTTCGCCATCGGTGATCCTTCAAGAAGTGACCCCGTTCACAAGGGTCTTGGTCTTTCTATGGTTAAGAAAATTGTAGCCTTACATCGGGGATATATTATCGCTACAAGTGAAGGAAAAGAAAAGGGAACAACATTTACCCTTACTCTTCCATTGGTGCCTGTTCCAGAAATACCATGACAGATTATATCCAGAAAATATCCTCAATGGGGTTATTCAGGTTTTTCTTTAAAATGTGTGTCATTTGCATTTTGAAGTGAAAGATACGTATTTTTAAGTTCTAACTCGATCTTTCTCTTTTCTGTAATATTTAATAGATGGATTAAGTATCCAACTTCATCGGGAGTCATTGTCAGAAGTGGAGTTATTTTCATATCAAAAATTGCAGATCTACTTTTATTTGTGGGTATCAAACCATTTTCCCACAAATAGTCAAAGGAAATAGTTATTTCATGACTGATTTTTTTTCCCGAAATAATAGCAATATGTTCTTCATTTGTTAAGGGGATAATATTCCAAATACACTGTCCAACCAGTGCTGAATTGTCCTGTATACCAAATTCATCCATTAATACCTGATTAATCTGAATAATCTTCCCATAATGATCACAGAGAATATGACTTATTGGTGATTCATTAAAAATACTCTTGAACATTGCCTCGCTTTTCTGAAGAGCATGTTTATTATTTTTTTCTTCAGTAATATCACGAGACAATCCAAGAATGTTAATTACCTTTCGGGATGAATCCGTAATAAGTGTAGCCGATATCTCAATGATCATCCGATGACCATCACGATGAGGATGCTCTATTTCAAAGCGTGAATATCGTTTGGATTCATCACCAGATTCTAAATGAGTAATTTTTTTATGGAACCGTTTCATTATCTCATCAAATTGTGGCTTCGGAATTATTGTGGAAAAAGGTTGTCCAATGACTTCATTCGGAAGAAATCCATAGAAATTCTGAATTGAAGGACTGACAAATAAAATTTTTTGTGTCTCTACAGATATCATCCAGATGAGATCATGTACATTTTCTGATACAAGCCGGTATTTTGCTTCACTCTCAAGAAGTTCCTCATGAAACTTCTTTTTCTCAGAAATATCTCTGATAATTCCGACTAACTGAACTTCACTTGAAGATGGATTGAGAGAAAATTGTGACGAAATTTCCACCCATATTTTGTCTCCTGATTTGGTCAGTGTCTGAATTTCTTCAATAAAAAATGATCTTTCTTGAGTTTGATGAATAAAATGATGATATCTTTCCCTGATTGTCTGGATAATATTATCATGATTATCTGATGGAATGATTATTTCAAACCCACCTGATATGAGTTCTTCTGGTGAATATCCAAGTAATCCAAAAACTGATGGACTCACATATTTTAATGTTAGACTAACAGGGTCTACAATCCAGACCACATCTTTTATTGATTCAGCTAAAAATTTGTACTGGCTCTCGCTCTCTTTTAATTTTTCTTCTATTGTTAACCGAACCGATATGTCCCGTGATACACCTAATACGTGAGAATATTTTCCAGTTGAATCACGAAGAAAACTGGTTACTACTTCAGTTGGAACTATCGTTCCATCTTTTCGTATCTGATCGACTCTAGAAGTATTATATGGACTAATTATCCCGTTTTTTAAATCCTGAATAATTTGAGGGACTTTATTAGTAATTCTTTCATATGATTCCTTTGTCATAACCTTCTGCATGGGCTGTGTTAGTACCTCTTCAGGTGTATACCCCCGCAATCGATATACTGATGGACTGACATAGGTAAAGCGTTGTGTCGTTATATCCAGAATCCAGATTACATCCTGGGTATTATCAGCAAGAAGCCGATACAGTTCTTCGCTTCGTTTAATCTGTAGTTCGGCTTCTTTCTTTTCTGTTATATCACGAGCTGATGAAAGGAGGCACATCTGCTCTCCTATATTAATTTTGTTGATTACTATCGAGATATATGCAGTTTCGCCGTTTTTCTTAACGACCTCAGTTTCAACTCGATTATTATCGTCAGATGAATTGTGATTATGTATTATCCTGTCTCTAATGGATGGATCTTTAAAGACTCCAAGTTCACGAGTAGTATGTCCTATCAGTTCTTCACGTGTATATCCCAATATCGTACAGGTTGCCTCATTTACTTCAATGAGTTCGCCAGTTTTGAAATCACTAATTAGAATAGCATCAGGCGATGACTGAAAAGCAATAGAATACTTTTCCTGAGCTATTTTAAGATCGGTCTCAATCTTCTTCTTTAATGAAATATCTGTAAAGATAATTGCGATTTGATTTGGTGCATGTAAAAGAGAATATCCGAGAATTGTTATCTGAAACCATCTTTGATCGTCATTTTTGATCTCAAGAATAATTGGCTTTTTGAATGTGAACTTCGTTAATTCATCTAATATTGAATTTCTTGTAAAATAGGGGAGCGATATGTCTGATATTTTTTTTCCTACTGAACCACTTAATGTTGACTTAAAAAATTTGAGAGCAGCATTATTCAGATATTGTATATATAAATTTGAATCAAGTATAATGATAAGATCTTCACTCAGATCAATAAGGCCTGATATTGGAAAATCTTCGATGATCATATACTTTTTTGCGACACCCTTCTCGACTTTTTTAACTTTTCCAAACATCTCAAGGATATCCAGGTGACGAGCAACAGTATGCCGGTTTATCCCAGATTTCTGTGCTATCATTGAGATCGACATGGAACTGTTTTCCGCAGATAAAATCTCAAGTATTTTTGATTTTTGATTATCACTTTGGGATGGCATTTCAGATCACCTGTGATTAATAATTCATCAGCCCTTATCAGATCGTATCGATGTAATTTAGAAATTCAAGTTTTGTATGAGATATATCAAGTGCCAAATAAACGAGTAATTTTTTCATATTTATATCTCATAAGAGATTTTTATGACTTACATATTCATTATCCATTGATCTTTTCCTGGGAAAAAAATTAATTCTGTATTCTCTCCATGCTCACTGGATCTTGTCTGGTATTCGGATTAATACCTGGGAAGGTGATAGAGTAATGAACTCCGGGATTCAGACTATCAACTGAAACATGTCCTGATAGCTGTCTGACAAGACCATTAATCAGAATAGATCCGAATCCTTCATTGTATTGGGTTATATCAGTAAATCCTTTACCATTATCCCGGTAATCAAGTGTATATCGATTAGATAAAGGATTAAATAAAAACTGGATCGTAATCTCTCCTTTTTGGCCATCGCAAAATGCATGTTTAAATGAATTTGTAAATAATTCAGAAAGTATTAAACTACAAGGTACTGCTTTCTCTATCGTAAGATCTACATCCGGGCAAACAAGGTTACATGTAACTGTTCCTTTCGTAATTTCATGAGATTGCATAAAATATTTCGATATTTTTTGAATATATTCGCGATAATTAATTTTATTAAGATTTGTTGACTGATACAGTTGCTCATGTACGAGGGCCAGGGATCGAACCCGTGCCTGGGTCTCTTTAAATATCATCTGGATTTCTGGATCTTTGATGGTTCGTGACTGCATAGAGAGGAGTGAAGAGATGATCTGCATGTTATTCTTCACCCGGTGATGAATTTCTGTAAGTAAGATCTCCTTTTCAAGGTATGCCTCATGAATCTCCTCTTCCATCAGTTTTCTTTCAGTAATATCCTGAAAAATGAACGTGATGGCTCTCTCTCCGTTCACATCGTCATGGTTAATTTCTCCTTTCCCTAAAAGTGCACATTGGGTTCCATCTATCCGGGTTATCCAGAATTCGATGGTAAAAGGAGTCCCTGATTTGAGTAATGAATCAAAAGATGCTGATACCAGGTCAAAATATGAGTCTTTTACTAATTTGAGGAGAGCAGATAATGATGGCGTTCTATTGTTTTGATTGAGTCCAAATATGTGTAATAGTTCATCTGAAACAAATATTTGGTTTGTAGCGATATTCCATTCGTATATACCAATTCCTGCAATTTCATGAGCTTTTGTAAGAGATTTTTCGCTCTCCTTCAGAGCATTCTGTTTTATTTTAAGTTCTTTATATGCATCATTGAGTTCTGAATTTCGGATCTCGATAATCCCTGTATATTCAATCAACTTATCTTCCTTGGCTTTCCATTCCGAAATACAGGATACCATAAGAATGCTTCCACTTTGTTTTACATTGCCTTGATCAAAGGGAATTACATCGACGAGATAAAATTCAATTTTTCCTGATATTGATAGTGCTATCTCTTCTTTCTTTTCAGATGAATGATCTATCATTTTATACAGAAAATCGCCCATTGGAAGACTAGTCTGTATTTTTTTTCCGATCACTCCTGCTTTGGAAACAGAAAAGATTTTTTCTGCTTCTCTGTTAATCTCACGAATTCTTCCCTGACTATCTAGGACGATAAGCCCTGAACCGAGAGTATTAAATACTGTTGCATATGCTACCGGAACAATATTCAAAAAATTATATTTATTTATAGCTGGATAAATTGTGATTCCCGTAATTAGAAGAGAAAAGGGAGTGGTATCTATTGGTATACTATTTCGAAGATAAAAATTTAAAAAAATGCTCAACAATGGAGCTATTACTCCAATACAGATCAGAATCGATAACTTTTGATTAGTATCCTGATTTGTAATAATTTTTTTAATCAGGATACCCAGACTGGCAGTAAGTAGTGAAACATTCCAAAAGGAGATTACAAACCACCAGATACCTGGTTTCATCTCAAAACCCGGAAGAATCGATGTGGTGTTCATCCATGCCTGTTCATAGAACCAGGGGATTATGAATGGGCTCCAGATGATTGCCAGGGTAATTACCGGAATCATGAGAAGAGATGGGAGCATTCTTCTGATTGTCCGGGTAGATGTTCCAATATATTTTACTATTAGGATAAATACAGAAACAGGGGCAAGGACGATACCTATGTATTCTATTCCGATGATCTGAAGTGTACCAGGAAGGGGAAAACATTGCAATTCAAGAGCATATCCGAAACAATACAATGCCAAAGATGAAAATAGTGAGATCGCTGTATAATTGTCTCTTGATCCTCTGAGTGTACCAACGAGAAGGCTCAGTATGAGCATTCCAGTAAATAGGGAAAGTCCGGTAAATACTATCGAATAATTCATGAATTAGTTGTCCGGTTTATATCTCACGAATAGAATAGATCTTTTTGCCTTTCCCTGATCTGAATTTCTCTCTTGTTTTCCCTTTCATATTGTAAACTTTTTTATAAAAAATATAATTTGAAGGATAATCGTTATTACAACAATTTTCCATGTTGATAATGACGTAGTAGAAATGTTCTGACCTTATTTGAGATGATCCATCCTTTGTCCAGTTGTGTTACAATATCATCAATTCTCTTCACAGCTTTGAGTATTTGCGGTCCTGATGGGGGTTCATCAAGTGAAACGCAGGTGGCAATAATGGAGAGTGGGTTCCTGATTTCATCATTTAAGATCTGGAATTGCTCCATATTTTTTTCAATTTGGATTATGCCCTCTTCGTTTAGCTTATTTTGAAGACGAACAGAATCTGTGATATCATTTGCAATCCAGAGAATCTGACTGCGATCACTACAATCTTGATTTAAAGGTATGAGGGTAGAATCTATCCACATTTCCTGATCTTTGATTATTAATTGTCCTTGTACGTGTCTTTTTTCATTTAATTGAATGACATTATGTATCTCCTGAACAATCTCTTCCACAAAAGGAGATGATATGTAATCTGATATCGATGATCCGATAACCCTGTCTGGTATTGTCTGTAACAATGACAAACCTGCATTATTGATATATTCAAACTTTAATTCTGCATCCAGAATTGCAATAAAATTATCTGAAGATTCAGCAATAGTGCGATATCTCAATTCACTCGATTTAATTTTTTGTTCAACCGAATATTTGTACAAGGCCATCGCAATTGAGGTTTTAAGACTTCGATCATCAAAAGGTTTTATAAGATATCCAAAAGGTTCGGATTCTATGGCCTTTGAGATGGTGACATCATCTGATTGTCCTGTTAAAAAAATTATTGGAATATCCAGGTTATTTTTTATAAGATTTGATGCCTCAATTCCAGTCATCTCTCCCTTTAGATTGATATCCATGAGAATGAGATCTGGGCTATGTTCCAGAGCCAGAGATAAGACTTCTTCTGCTGTATCGGTGGTAGCAGCTACTGAAAATCCCATAAATTCAAGATTTTCAGCCAAATCCATAGCGGTGATAAATTCATCCTCTACAATAAGGATCTTCTTTCGCTCATCGTTCATATTTCATCCTGATCTGAACCTAAAGGAAATTCGATAGTAAAATGGACACCATTATCGTTCTGCTGAAAAATTGTTCCTTTAAGTTGTTTGGTCAGCCCATAGATTAACTGCATTCCTAGAGATTTTGTCTGTTGTGGGTTTATCCCATCAGGAAATCCCGGGCCTGAATCACGGTAATCAAGATGATATGTTTTGGTTGCAAGGTTGTATGTAAATAGTATCTTGATTGTTCCTTTTCCTGTTTGATTAAAAGCATACTTTAATGAGTTTGTTACCATCTCATTGACTATGAGACTGCAGGGTACAGCAAGAGAGAGTGGAATTGTCGTTTCAAAGGCTTCTATTTCTAATGAGATCTCTTCAGAGTTGATATTGTACGTTTTTATTAAATTGGTTGTGATCTGAGTGAGATACTCCCCATAATTTATATCCCGGAGATTATCGGTCCGATACAGGGTTTCATGCAGCAATGCAAGAGATTTTATGCGATTCTGGCACTCAATAAAATACTCTTTAACTGTTTCGTCTTTTACCTGTCGTGATTGTATTGAGAGGAGAGACCAGATTATCTGCAGATTATTTTTTACCCTGTGATACACCTCTTTTAGCAGAATCTCTTTTTCCTGAAGTGAACTCAGAATCTGCAATTCATGGTTTTTTCTTGTCGTGATATCATATATAAAAAAGAGTATTGAGGGGTTATTCTCAAAAATAATATCTGTTGCAACAAATTCTGTATTGATTGTAGTTCCATCTTCACAGACCATCTCCTCTTCAAATTGATTCCAGTTCACTCCCGGTTCAGAGGACAGGGACAGTTGCTCAGAAAAATGAGCGATTTGATCTGGATGAATATATCGAATAAATGTGTTGGGTTCAATCATTTTAAGAGAGGAAATATGGAGCATTTTACTAAATGCATGATTTGTAAGGACTATTTCTCCATTATGAACAATACATATTGAGATTGGTGAGGTAAGTATCAGGGATTTGTATTGTTCTGTGCTTATGGATAACGACCTATTTACCGCCTGGATCTCATGGTTTTTTTGTAGAAGTGCCTTCTTTGCATCTTCTAAGTCCTTGACCATAGAGTTAAATGCGATCGAGAAATCATGAAGAAAATCGACTTTCTGACTAAAGTCTCCCTTCGCTATTGCCTGAGTTTTCCAGGTCAGATGTCGTAAATTTGATTGGAGATGTTTTAATGCTCCACCAAAAGTGCCTCGTAATTCAATATTGGAATCAAGTTTCCCTTCTGATATTTCGAGTAAATGATGTTGTGAACTTTTTAATGTGACGAGGATTGATATGAGTAATTCCTGTTCCTCCTGTGTTCCCGGGAGGAGATCAGGTATTTTTCCTTTTGTCTGAATGAATGACGTGATGAGTTTAAGAGCCTGTGTTAGATCTGATTCAGATGCCCCATCTTCAGCAATAGTTGAGACATTATTTTTTTTAGGTACTATCATTCTTTTGCTAACTATGAATGTAATTCAATGCTGAACCGACACGTTCTCTCGCCTGTACACCAGCAGTCGATCTCCCGCACCTGACATTTTTTTCCTGTATATTGTTCAAAGATACCTGCAAGAAATCCTTCGTCATACGTACAGACTCCATACCCGAGTTCTGGCAATCCTGAACAGTCGAGATCTTCAGATACTGAAGCAGTAATTAAATTCCCATCCAGATCACCTTGTTCAATCCTGAATATTCCAACTTTTAATTCTTTTAATGTATCCTGGAGGGCCCGGATGAACTCCTGATGATCTGTAGTGGGTGGCAGGACATGATGGTAAAAACTAACTCCTGCCTTTTTCCCAGCTTCATAAATAACAGATTCACCCTGCTTAACACCCAGTTTATCCTCTATGACCTCACGCAAACAGTATTGCATGAGCCTGTATACTTCTAGAGGAACAAGAGGACCTAAATTCGGCCTTCCTTCTGTTGGATCTCCAATGAGATCCCATGTAAATGTAAATTTCTCTCTTTGATCCATATTGTTGGTCACCTGAATTACGGGGGAGTATTATCTACCAGAGTTATCTTACACATGTCATCATATTAAAACTATAATATAGTTCATCTCTACTGATACTCGAATAATTGTGGCATAACCATTTTCTACCTTTTTTGTGTTAGATAAACCGTTAACTTACATATGAAAGCCGGGAAAATATGAAGATGACTTTATTGGCGCCAATAAATATGTCATAATTTAATATTGGATTCCTATGTATTTGGATAATAATTGTTATTCAGACTCTTTTATGATAGCATCAGATCCTGAATACGTCATCTTTCGAAATCGGGTATTCATTGTGAAATTATCTGACATATAATAATTGCAGGAAGATTGCTTCTGAAATGATCACAATCTGGATATTTGATATGAAAAAGTTATCGGCGCCAGTAACCACCAGTTTATCCGCCATAGATTAAAAAATCTATAACCTGTGACAGGGTTGTTAGAATATTCATAATGGTGGTATTCAGAATTTTCTAGAATATATATGCCCATCAGAATTTTAAGATTGGCATTTAATCAGAATCATGCATTGATAGTATCGGTATTGTAGTGAATCGAGTATGCATTTAAAGAGACTGAATAATTGTAAGAAATTAGCCGATTTGGTTCCTCTGCCTGACCTCTCCAAATAATACGTTGAAGGTATGTCAATCCGAATAAATCATAACGAGAATCCGTATCACATTCTCTATGTAGATGATGAGCCATCTCTCCTTGAGATCGGGAAACTATACCTGGAGAGAAGATGGGGGTTTACCGTTACTACTGTCCAATCTGCAAAAGAAGCACTTGTACATCTGAGATTAGATCTTTATGATGCGATCGTATCAGATTTTCAAATGCCTGAAATGGATGGTATCGAATTGTTACAGGAGATTCGGATCCAATACCATGATCTTCCATTTATTTTGTTAACAGGAAGAGGACGTGAAGAGGTTGTTATTAAAGCCCTCAATGCAGGAGCTGATTTCTATCTACAAAAAGGGGGGGATCCAACCGTACAATTTGCGGAGTTGGCGAATCAATTAGTAAAAGCAATACAAAAGAAACAGGCCGAATATGATCGCCTTCATGCCGAACAGGCCCTCATGGAACGTGAAGAGATGTTTCGGACCATCTTCGATTCAAGTCCTGTTTCGATTACAACAATATCCTGCCTTAACGCTCGCATTCAAACCGTTAATTCTTCATTTCTCTCTATGACTGGTTGCACCGAAGATGAAGTCATCGGGAAAACCTTTAGTGAACTAGGATTATTTTCTGATTATCAAATCCGTTGGTTTAAAGAAATTTGTCAGGAGAAGTCATGTATTACTGATATACCGGCAACCCTGACTGGGAAGAGGGGTGATCAGATTGAGGTTCTTATTACCACAACTCCGATTACCAGTACTCATTCCCCCTTTCTTTTGACCACCTTCGTAGAAATTACTCAACAGAATCAGAATGTGAGTGAAGTCATCCAGCATAACGATTGTATTCACTCAATAGAAGAGCAACCGACTTCTGCAGAAGAAGGACACACGGAAGACACGGTTGAAATGCGGATGAGAAATGAGGGTGTGCTGGCAAGTGAACAGAAATTTAAATTTCTTGTCGATTGTTGCCATGAAGGTATTCTCCTCACAGACCTTCAGGGTGTGATTTTGTTTGCGAATAAGGCTACTGTCAGAATGGTTGAGTTTGAAGATTGTTCTGAAGTCATTGGAAGGAATGTTCTTGAGTTTATTTCCGAAGAGTCTCGTGAAGAAGTTCGTTTACGGTATGTACAGGTAGGAAAGAATAGTGAACCGCTGTATTCCCATCATAAAATAATTACCCGTACTGGAAAAGAGGTCTTCATTGAGAGTATGGGGAGAATTCATACATATAATAGCACATCTGCATTGCTCATTACCGTACGCGATGTAACAGATCGCCTTCTTTCTGATGAAGCTCTCAAGATAAATGATATGCGGTTTCAAGCGGTTTGTGAGAATGCAGGTTCATGGATCTGGGAGATCGATTCTGAAGAAATATACCGGTATTCAAACTCTGTTGTCGAACAAATACTGGGGTACAAGCCTGATGAACTCGTGGGAAAAGTTCATTTCTATAATCTCCTCGATCCCGCATCCCGGGATGATCCTTGTAACGATTCAATAATCGCGTTTTCAAATTTTGGTCCTATAAAGGACCATGTCTATCTGTTCAAGCACAAAAATGGAAACACTGTTGTTCTCAACATCAGTAGTACACCCGCATACGATAAAAGAGGAAGAATCTCTGGTTATTACGGTGTGAGTGAAAATATTACCAAACGCAAGGCAACTGAATCTGATTTTCAGAAACTGGTGGGAACTCTTGTTCGTAAAACCGGTCTCTCTGCCATACGTAATATATGCGAAATTCTTCGTTCCTGGCTTCAGGCTGATTGTGTAATTTTCGGGAAATTAAATCCGGATCATTCAGGATTGCATGCAATATCTATGATTCTTGATGGAAAGGAAATTTCTGACGGGTATTATTCACTTCCTGGAACACCCTGCGAAAAAACGTGTGAACAGGAGTTTCACATGTGCACTGATAATGTTATCAAAATGTTTCCTACTGCAGACATTTTGAAACAATTTCAATTCAGAGGATATTGTGGGACACCAATACGCAATTACGAGGGAAAACCAATAGGAGTTCTCTGTGTACTATCCAGAAAACCTCTTGATCCACCTGAAGGTATCAGAGAGGTCATGGATATCATCGCTGGAAAAGCAGCAGCAGAGATCGAACGGTCACAGATTGAAGATGCTCTTAGAGAGAGCGAAGAAAAATTCAGAATGCTTGTAGTCCTGTCACTTGATGGGATTATCATCATAGATAAGAATGGAATACTCTTGTTTGGAAATCAGGCAGCAGGAAGGATTTTTGATCTGGATATTCAGAAACTCATTGAATCAGGTGACCAAAATGTCCTTGAATTTATATCCCCGGAGTCCAGGGATCGTGTAATCTATGAGATCGGTCATGTTGCAGAAGTGATAGAACCATATACTGTAGATTATCAGGCTGTAACATCATCAGGGCAAAAGATATGGATAGAAGGGATAGGAAAAGAGATAACTTTCCACGATTCACCGGCAATACTACTCTCGCTCAGGGATATTACCACACGAAAACAGATGGAAGACGCAATCCTGAGGAAAAATAAGCAACTGAATCTTCTCTCAAGTATAACACGCCATGATATTCTGAATATGATTATGGTGATCCAGGGTTCTCTTGAAATAATCCAGATGGATTACTCAGACCCTGGATTGATTGAGTATGTTCAGAAGATGAGGATAGCTGCGAATACAATAAAAACCCAGATTGAATTTTCAAGGTTTTATCAGGATATGAGTTCTCACACAGCCCAGTGGTTTGATCTCACCTCCTGTATACCGCTGGAACATGTTCCTCCGGAGATCCACCTAAAAAATAATCTGAATGGATTCAGAGTATATGCGGATCAGATGCTCGGGAAAATATTTTTTAATCTCCTTGATAATTCGATTCGCCATGGTCAGGTTGTCACAACCATCAGGGTAGGATCATATGTGGATAGTGAAAACCTGATTATCGTATGGGAGGATAACGGGATTGGAATTCCTGCAGATCTTAAGGAGAAGATATTTGAATTAGGTTTTGGAAAGAATACCGGGTTTGGGCTGTTTCTTGTCCGCGAGATCCTATCACTCACCGGTATTACAATTCATGAGACCGGAACATATGGTACTGGTGCCAGGTTTGAACTCACATTTCCTAATGGGATGTTCCAGTATATTTGAACCGATAAAATTGTACATTGTACCCATCAGATTCTTCTATTAGTAGGATCCCATCCTGGTCATTATCAGATTGGTGATCCCGGTGACCGGATATCATAAATCGCAGATAAATTTGCCTGTTAGGTAACGAATCGGTCAATCATCTCTGGAGACTCCTGATAAACCCATATTAATTGGTCCGGTTTGGTCCCATGTTCTTTGATAAGACAGATTTGTATAGATTAAGCCAGGCTTTTTCAAATATCTTTCAGATGTCATCGGTTAAGTTAGTATTACACCTTACCTTAGCCGATGAGATCTGAATATTAATCAATGTACTAAGATAAAATTGGGTTTGACCTTTTCGTTTGCCTCAGTTCTTAGCCCGGAAACATATTGCCCTCTTGGGTAAGAAGTAGTAAAAGTCATTATGAGTCTCTGAAGAACTGGAAGATACCATGACTCAAATAAATTTAATTTTAAAATTAGGGGCATGTATGCTCCTGGTAATGATCTGTAGTGTCTCTGCAGACCGTCTACCCAATTCGCAACCTGAAGTACAGTACTTCTCTCCTGATGGAATTTCAGGTCTAACGATACCTTCAGGTTCACCCCTGAACAGTACTCAAACTGCTACACCTCTCAACACGGTAAGCAGGGATAATTCTGCGATTTCTACCATAATTGGCATGATTCCGTTTTTAGGTGATAATGAAGATAATCCTCTGGCTCTAAAGAAGATCAGTTCTGCTGAAGGTCTGGAACTGTATTTCTTAAATCAGACCCGGGTAAATGAAGAGAAACTGACTAAAGAAAAAGCGTTAAATTCAGAAAGAAAAAATCTTGATTTTGCCTCAACGGATTCGGGAAAAGGGCTTTACAATATCGAATCTCAGGCAGTATCCGCACCCCTTACGAATGGAGGATCACATCTTCCCGCAATGATGCCAGAAAACCAGGTATTCACTTTACAAAAGGCAACTGCCTACTCCCCGTCCGGATTAGTAACTGATGTGGCATCAACATACTCCACCACAAATATCCAGGTTACCGGAGTAGATGAACCTGATTTTATCAAAAATGATGGAAAGTATATCTACATCATCAGTAACAAAAATCTGACGATTGTTGATGCATATCCACCGCAAAATGCCAGAATCGTTTCACAGATCCCGGTAGAAGGCGATGTATCTGATATTTTCCTGAACGGAGATCGTCTGGTCATCTTTACCGGGAAGAATGGTCAGGGCTGGATAAAGCCGGCAGGATCAGTTGCTCCGGTTCCAAGTTCAGAATATCAGACCCATGCACTTGTCTACTCGATACTTGACCGTGCTCATCCGGAGGTATTGCGTGACATCAGTATTCCGGGAAGATACCAGAATGCACGGATGATTGATGGTGACATCTATGTGCTCAACCAGGAGAGCCGGAACACCGGAGATTACCATATGCCTGTCCTCTATGATGGGAAAAAGGAGATCGCCATACGAAATATCCGGGCTCCCCAGGTTCCTCCTGATAATTATGTATTCTACTCCCTTTCATCATTCAACATACATAATGACGCACAGCCCACTGCAGAATCATTCCTCCTGGGTAAGGATAGCACGCTCTACGTTTCACCGGGAAATGTATATATCGCCTACAAAAATCAGGGAAACAATCCTGGCTCATTGCCAACCTATAAGGATTCAGTAGTACACCGGTTTGGTATCAGGGACGGAAAGATCTCGTACAAAGCAACTGGAATATTCCCTGGCTATCTTCTCAACCAGTTCTCTCTTGATGAATATGAAGGAAATCTTCGGGTTGCGACCACAATAGACGAACCTGCTGCAAAGGGCGGGCGTTCGAATGGTGTGTATGTTCTTGATCCTGATATGGTCGTGATCGGCAGTCTGGATCATCTGGCATCAGGCGAGAAGATCTATTCAGCACGGTTTATGGGCGACCTGTTATACCTGGTCACGTTCAAAACGATGGACCCGCTCTTTGTAATAGACCTCTCAAATCCTAAACATCCGGGGATTTTAGGAGAACTCAAGATTCCGGGATACTCTGATTACCTTCATCCATATGATAAAACCCATCTGATTGGAATCGGAAAAGATACCACTCCGAATCAGTGGGGAGTCTCTACAACCGGGATAAAGATTGCATTATTCGATGTATCAAATCTTACAGACCCCCGGGAGGTAGGTCATGTTATTATCGGAGAGAAAGGTTCTGATTCAGAAGTGCTGCGTGATCATCGGGCGTTCCTGCTGGATCAGAGCAAAAATGTGATGGCTATTCCCATTAAGGAGATAACAAATACTCCGACACCGGGAAGCCAGTATAATGGGTCATATATTCCATCGATCTGGCAGGGGACGTACGTGTATGGGATAGATCTAAAGAACGGGTTCACTGAAAAAGGAAGGATAACAAAGGAAACGAGTAACCTGAATAATTATCCTGAACAGGCTTCTGCAGTGAAGCGATCCCTTCTGATGGATTCAATCCTGTATACGATCTCTCATCAGAATATTATGGCTACTGATATCAATGATCTTTCACGACAGATAGTAAACATCACACTGTAATGAGGAGATGTGGGACTAATCCGGGGCAGTCTGGATGAGATCCACATACTCTCGCAATATTTTTTAGATCTCTGTTAGATTTACCATAATCGGTTTCTTTTGTAGTAAAAGAATACGTGTCATATATTCCGCTTAATCTGTTTATATTGTAAGTTAAACGATCCAAACTATTCATTATATACTTATACATTCGTTGTATGGTTGTGGTACAACCATGTTGGAGAGGCATGACTTCCCTCTATGGGGAGCGATAATTTTAGTTGTTTTACTGACGTTAACAGCATTAGTTGCGTATGCGTATCGTTTTTTTACATTTGAGAACGCGGGAGGAGCTGAATTTTATCTCTCGATTCTATTGGTTCTCAGTGTTATCTTACTTCTTGTGTTTCTGACCTTCACAGCTGTTATCTTCAAATATCTTGGTCTGTCAGATCGCTCACAATCTCTGGGTCTCCCAGAGGGGAGTATTCGAGCAGTCATTGCATTAAGCCTCATTCTCATCTTCATGACTAGTTCAATCCTCCTGTATGAGGAGGTTGAAAAACACAGTGGTCCTGCAGTGTATAATTGTACAAATATCACCCAGGACCAACTTGATCTCATCCCGGAAGATGAGATCGTCTATATTCAGCGTTCTCTCGTACTGAATAATACGACTCTTTTCAATGTAGGGCGAACAATGGAGAAGAGCAGGGCTGGAGAAGACATTGCGAAACAGATCATCACAACCGTAAGTACGTTGGTTGTTGCAGTGGCGGGTTTCTATTTTGGCAGTAAGGCTGCTGGAGGAGCCGGAGGAAACGTCTCTGCAGTTCCGGTAATTCGCAGTATTAATCCTACTCAGGCAAAACGTGGTAAAGAGATTGACTTCAATGTAACTGGTCTAAATTTTGAATTGGTAAGGGAAGTAAAACTTATTTCTGATTCTATAGAAATTCCATGCAAAGATGTAACTTCCAATTCAACGCTGGTTGTCTGCAAATTAAAAATCCCAGACGATAAAGTTGGATATCCCGGTGGAGATTCAAAGAAATGGTCTGTAATGGTAAAAAGTTCAGATATTGGAGATTCCATACTTGTGAACGCATTTACTATCACTGAAGATGCTGATGGAACAGATACTGATTAAAAATTTTTTTTTAATATCAAAAAATGTCACGTGCAATCCCCGTTACCATCGTATTGGTCAGGCTGTGATCAGTACCCAGATGATGTGATACGTATTGTGAGCTGGATAAAATCGGGATGATGTATGCTGATAGATATCCTTTCCCTATTTGGATATTCCCGGCCAGTTACCAAAAAAAGGGGAACACATTCGATGATTCCCTACGGGGTATAATCGACTATCGTGGCTACCCTGCCTGGATTTATCTTCTCCCAGACACCGGAAATCTTCCATCCTATGGAACCATCTGGTTCTTCTCCCAGTTTCCAGTATGCATAATATGTCCGGATGCGATCGCCTGCAGCATTCAGGGAGCCTGCTGCCAACATGCCACGATAATGATTTGCGGTAGTGAATACTGCCTCTTTTAATGCTTCAATATCTTCTGATCCATCAAGAAACGCTGTCTGTGCTGCGATACCAGTCATATCATATGATGCATACGCGTACCCGTTTGGTTCATAACCGAGTTTTTTCACGATGTTATCATACTCAACACTGGTCCCCAAGTCACTGATGTAGGGTGTATATCCGATAAATCCATGTTTAAGCCCGAAGTTCGCCGCTACTGGAGAGGTTAGCAGTTTGGGATTGAGGGTATTTCCATCAGTACCGATGAACCGGATATGAGTCAGATTTGGATACGTCTTTTCATCAGCCCCTTCTTCCATGATCTGTACAATATCATCAAAGGTGAAGGCGATGACAGCAGTATCCTTTACATCAGCCTGCTTTAAAATAGACCCGATCGTTGTATCAAGACGGGATACAATCTCGTTAATTCGTTCGCTATCGGGATTATACACGACCATTTCACCAGGCGATGTGGTATTCATCGAATTGCCCAGGATTGTCATTTTACTAAAATTATCCCAGAGATCTTCGCGAACCAGGGGAATTATTACACTGATATTCTCCCGTTTTAAAAGAGTACTGAGAGCGTCTCCCTGACTCACATCATCCGGATTAAACCGGTATATGTTGTCATCAGGGATAGAGAGAGAGATGGAAGAGCTTCCGGTAGATAATATGAGGATTCTGTGTTCATCTGCATAAGGCTTAACCGCTGCGAGCTGAGAACTGCTGAAAAAACCCATAACCATATGAACACCCTCTTCATGCAGCTTCTTCACTGCTTCCAGGGCAGAAGCAGGGTCAGATGATACTTCATGAGTTACCAGCCGAATAACTCGTGGTGAACTGACATTTTTATAAAAAGAGTTAAAATCATCGACAGCCTGTTGCATCGCAATTTCTGATGCTATCCCAAGTTGGGCCAGGTCACCATTATTTGGGACAACTGCATGAAGTGTAATCTCATCAGGGGATCCCCCTCCTTCTCCATTACCTGCAGATACCAGAGAGATACATGCCGTGAACAACAGGAGTCCAAATAGTACCAGATGTAAAAAAACCTTGGATTTCTCTCGCATTTAACTCAATATGCAGACAATATATTTCAAGACTATGAATCGTAATATCCAAAAATATGTATAAAAACTATCCTTATAGCAGGATCATTGATGGATATATTGATGGGGATTTCGATCAGACAGTGACTACAGTCAGTAATTTCTATCATTAATTTCGGATAACTTTGTATCTATTGACTAATGAAAATCAGGCCATCAGGATTTACAACAATTTTGCTACACTGTCTCACTTTAATGATATCTGACTTGTAATGCAACTGCAGGTATACCAGATCTTGTTGGTACCTGATCGGGGTCGTATACAGATTATAATGCCGACACCGGGTTTTCAGAGGTGAGAGAAGGTACCTTCTTCCTGAATATCACAGAGCAACATGATGGTTTCGGAGTCATCAGAGCAGATGGGACAGCACCCTCTCTTGATGTAAACCCCAACGGTGCCCCCGTTGGGGGCCCCAGGTAGGACCGGTGAAAAGGACTTTTTCATGCAAAAAGATAATGGATATTTAACAGGAACGATTACCGGACCAGATGAATTCGAACTGATGTATCTCGATAACAAGGATCCAATCATCGTAGATGTTGACAAATTCTCCAGGATCACCTGGTTTTTTCCCCTGGATCTTCAATATCCCTTTTTTTCATACCTGTAGCATTCTCCGGACAGACAGAAACACAGAGTCCGCATCCAAGACATGAACAAGGATCATACACAAAGACTCCGTCCTGGACTTTTCTTGCATCAAATACACACCTTTCAATACAAAGTTCACAGGAACTACACCGGCTGCTATCTGTGTCTGCCACATAATCCGATCTGGCAACAAGATCTACCCGGTGATACTGAAGAAGTAACTGAAGATCATGACAGCAGCATGCACAACAACTGCAGAGTGCATATATCTTATGGCCTGGCATGTACAGGGCCATATGTATAAGTCCGTATCTATCAGCCTCACGAAGTCTCTCAGACACTTCGTCCATGGAAATTTTCCGGGCTTTTCCTGAAGCAACAGTTTTGTCTGCTAATTCATCCAGAAGCAGACATACATCCCGGGGTCTGTCGCACCGATGGTAATGGGTCCGGCAAATACAATCGGTCAGAGCAATGGACCGGACTTCTCTGAGTATTTTCAATACCTGTTCCTGAGGCAATACCCATTGTGTAGAGGTAAAAGACTCCTGGACTGGAATAATCCGGGAAGAGAAAGTAAAACTACCACTCTTTCTCCACTCGGCGTATTTATCTGCATACCCTTTCAGATGTGTATCCATAGGATACTCTTCATTCATTATCTTCCTCTAATTGAGTGTCGGCAAAATGTACTGTCACGTTACAAGATCTCTGCCGGCATTCCATGCTTTTCCAACCGGATTTCCAATATTCCAGTATTGATTATCAGGCATGGTAAGCATTAACGGATTGATCTTTTTAGGATCTGGTTTATTATCTGTAAAGCAGCTTTCATCCAGATACGTAGCTACAATCTCTCCAATAATACATGTATGACTCGTGAACTCATGTGAATCAGTAACCTTGCACTCAAATGAGAGGGGGCATTCACGAATCATGGGAACATCTCCGAGGGCTCCATAGAATATATCAAAAAGTCCGGACTTGTCGGTATTTTTCCCTGATACAATCCCGCAATAATCAGCCTTATCCACCATCCCAGCGGTCGGGAAATTTACACTAAATACTCCGGTTTCAAGAACTGCCTCCCGTGTAGCACTTTTTTTATTAAGGCTCATGCTTAAAAGAGGCGGTTCCATGTTTATCCGTGCGATAAATGCTACGGTCATAAAATTCGGTCTACCACTCACCATCGATCCGATCAGAGTGACTGGCATCGGACATATCGTGGCATTTGTTCCAATCGATACTTTTTTCATCATAATTTCCTCACATTCCGGATATGATTCATATATCCTGGCGTTTCCTGTAATTAGATGTATCTCGATATAAAATATTATATATTCAGGTAATTTTTTTATACCTTTGAGGTTTACAATTCTATACTGATGCGAAAAGATGAGATAGAGGAGCGGATTATACAACTGGAACAGGATATTAGAACTCTGAAAGCTGATCATCGGGATGGTGTTGAAACAATCCTTCTAGAGATGCAGAAGATTCAGAACTCTGTAATAGAGGAGAGAATATCAGTACTTCGTGAGCGGATTATTGATGGGTACGAGAAGATCTTCATGGATCTTATGCTGAAGAATGCAGAACACAACCTGGAAGCCCAGTGTCTTGATCCTTGTACCAGAAACAGGCGGAATGAATGTAAGGAGTTCCTTTTGGCAAGGCTTAAAGTAACAGTTCAGAAAGAACAATATCCTGATATTATTCTTCCTTGTGGCCGTGAAACCATCAACGATAAAACCCTTATAAATAAAGCCCCGTTTCTCTCAGAAGAACCATGTAATACCTGTTTTTCTGCATACCTGAATGAAAAAGAACAGATCAAAATGACCCTAGGACTTATCAAGGAGAGCCGGGAATCACTGGTAAAACCAAGAATTAACCACTTTGTCTCGGATCTTCCCGGAGAGATTGTCATATCAAAACTTGTTGAACCACTCTCACATAAACACCGGTTTGCTATGCTACAGGCTCTTTCTACCGGTAGTATGAGTTTTAAAGAACTAGGTTCTCTTACAGGTTCTCATGGCGGTCACCTGCTATACCATGTAACGAAACTCATCGAAGCAGGTTTTGTTGTGAAAACAGAAAGCGGAAAAAATTATTCTATCACCGATAAGGGTCTTGGCATTATGGATCTTGTAAAACAACTGTATTCACAGAATGGAAATCTTCCGGTTCGTGAATAAGGCTTGTCGTTAATTTCAAAGATCTGATGGAGTTTGAAACGATATGGTTCTTTTTTTCGCTATTGACTGGGGCTGGATAGAGTGAAGAAAAGAAAGGTGTATGACCTTTTCGTTCCTTTTTCTCACCATGAATGCCAAACTGTCCCATCAACCCTCTTTTTAGCGATATTGCCTGGCTGTCACACAACACATGACAACAATAACACCGGTTGCATTTTTCTCGAACTATTGTTATCCCAGATGGTTACACATCGATCATCTACAGAAAACCTGATCCTGGTTTTGATGAATAGATGCAATGACTTTACCTGTCTGACCACCTATCTATGTGACAGGAAATGAACTCGGTAGATCTTGAAACCAGAAACAGAATATTTGACGAAATTATTGCAGAACGCCGGACTCATCGGAGTTTTACCGATGAGCCGGTCTCTGATGAGACTATTCTGAGTATCATCTCTGCAGGACTTCATGCTCCCTATGCCAGTGCTGCGGCAAACGGTGGAGATGATATCAGGAAATTCATCGTGATCAGGAAAGAGTCTGAGATAATGACTGTTATCAAGCCAATGCTCTTTCGTGAGGTGCAGGAGATGTCCAAAGAACTGGAGAAGGCTGCTGCAAGTAACGAAGAATTTGCAGAGAAGGCTGGCAGTTTTATCAAACGCATCTCGATGATCAAAAAGATGGGAACGGTCCCGGGAATTGGAACGGCACCGGTCTACCTGGTGGTCGCTGAGAAGAAGGGGTTCCCCCCTGTTCAGCAGGCCTCGCTTGCTCATTGCCTTGAGAATATGTGGCTGAAGGCAACCGCCCTCGGTCTTGGATTTCAGCTCGTCTCGATCACGTCACAGATGGAGACATTAGATGATTTCTGTGAGTTTCTGGACATTTGGCCAGGAGTCTGGGAACTGAATGGGTGTGCAATAGGATATCCGGCTGAAAAACTGCCTGTTTCTGTCAGGCCGGATGCCAGAGATGTTACAACCTGGATCCCCTGAGAACGATATCTCATTCTTTTTTTGTCGGGCCCCCATCAGATTGACCCGGCCGGTCTTTTTTTTACACATGCTCTGTGTTCGTGGTTGTGTACCTGTATTTCCCTTCCGGGATGTTGATCTCAAATCGTACACCAATACCGGGTTCCCCGGTTTCATGAATGGTAATTCCTGTTATGGATAAAATCTCCCTGATCAGGAATAACCCTAGCCCGGTATTCTTCCCATATCCTTTCTCAAAGGATTTTTCTTTCTCGTCAAGTGGAATTCCTCCCCCATCGTCTTCATACCAGATAACCAGGTTATCATTATCTCTATGTGAAGAAAGGGTGATTCTGGTCAGATTTCTGCCATGTCTGTGTGAGTTTTCAACCAGATTATACACAACCTTTCTGAGCATAAGATCTGCGTAGATCTCCAGGGATCTAAGGTCAGATTGGAAGGATAACGACGCTAAAAACTTTTGTATCTCCGGAATCGTAAATAATAAACCAATATTCTGCCATTCCGGAGCTGCTGATCCAAGTTCCTGATACTGTCCGGTAAATTCTATGATGGTTCGTATCTCGCTGGTGGACTGGACAATCGCCTTGATCTCTTTCTGAAAAGAATCTTCTGGGAGATTTGCGATGAGTTCTTCTCCATAAAACTGAACCACCATGATCCTGTTGAGAATATCATGCCGGGTTATGCTGGAGAGCAGGTTTAACTTCCTGTTTGCCTGGATTAATGCTTGTTCTGTATTTTTGAGTTCAGTAACATCGCTTATACTTGAGAGAATACATTGTTCAGAATTGATGGATACGATATCAGCAGAAAAGATTCCTGAAATAATATTACCTGATTTAGCCCGTATTTCAACCTGAACTCCCCTGACTTTTCCCTTTGAGACATCAGTGACCAGGAGGGTTCTATCTTTGGGCTTCTCCCATATTGATAACTCAACTGTGGTTTTTCCAAGAACTTCGTCTGGCTGATATCCGGTGATGGCAGTAAACCCGTCATTAATCTCAAAAATTCCTCCATCAGATGTCCTTGTTATGAGGATTGCGTACGGGGATGAATGGAAAGCCTTGTTAAATTTCTCTTCCTGTACCCTGATCTCTTCAAGAAGTCTGCTGGTAACCATCATGATCAGGGCAATGATTAACAGAATTCCCATGACGAGGTATGTTGTCGGGATTACTTCTCCGATTATTCCGGATAAGAAGAACCTGTTTCCTTTGAACGGGATCAGAATCTCAAGTCCAAATATCAGTATACTAAAGGTGAGGTGAATTCCCATGACGATAGCGATTATCTGCGTCACCTTTTGCATACTTCCTGATACCTTTCTCCACAACAGATAGCAGATCTGGAGATCGATGAGGACGATTACGAGTTCCATCCCTACCTCGCGTATCGTGAGATTGGGCTGAATATACAGGAAGTACGTTTCGTTGATGAAAAACAGGACTAATATGATAAAATTCTGAATCTGTGGTCCTGGCTTACCGGTAAACCGCTCAAGACCGATCAGGAGAAACACCCATCCGATAAGCATCATCCCGTTTCCCAGGATGACGCTGAAAATATCCGGGATAATCCCGTTGAAGAGTATACAGCAGATCCCTGCCACTTCCATAATCATACATGACAGCAGCCAGGTAAGCCCGGGAAAACGTCTCTTGTACTGGTGCCAGATAATAGCAGCCACAAATACATTTACAAAATTGACTAAAAAGTTGATGAGTATCAGGGTTTTGATATCAAAAACCATTAGTCATACATCGAGGTATTTCTTTAAATAATATATTCGGGATCCAGAGAATACAGGGAATTAAGATCGTTTTCTGGTCTCGTGTATGAGCTTTTAAGATATCGGGTATCTAATCCGGCATCATGGTTCCAAGCAGATATAAGAATATCAGGGTAATGTCGTCTGACTCGATGTGAAAAAACCAGGGTATTCAGGAGAGATAGTTCACATATCACATGATGAGATCTCGTATGGAAGTGAGTGAGATAATATTATCTCGTTTGTGAGTGACAATATCGTATGAAAGGGTATGGTGCTGTATTGTTTCTCTGTATGTTCGTTTGTATGACTGGTATTGCTACTGCTGAAATTCCGAGTCTTGTCGGGAACTGGACTGGCCCTTATGTCGAATATAATGCCAATGAAGGTTTCTCTGAAAATGAAGGTGGCTTTTTCTTTCTGAATATTACCGAGCAGCGGGACCGGATATTTACCGGGAATTCTTCGTATGTTAAAGCGGATGGAACTCCAGTCAGTATGGAGATGGCAGGAGTGATCAGTGCAGATGGAACGGAGATATCTGTTGTAGAAAAGAATAACGGGTATTCACACGGTAAGATTCTCGGACCTGATGCATTTGAGTTGACATACCTTACAGATAAAACTCCAATCTCCGTGGCAGTAGATCAGTTTAACCGGGTATCGTAGTGTATCTTATAATTATTCAGGCTGTTGATCCACATGTATTTGTGCCAACATCTGCCTAAACTGTTACGAAATTTCGTTATCTTTTTTTAACCGGTACAGGATCGACTACGTTAAACCCGTATCGTGCAAAGTCCCTGATATCCAGGTTTGAAGCCTGTTTTCTGGAGATGATCGACGGTATGATGAAGCGGAATATTTCGCTTGCGTACTGATTGAAACTGAACCCCTCTGCCTCTATCACCTGTTTCCACTTTGACTCCATTGAGAGGTTATTCATGAACGAGATCATGAGGTACATGGATGTGAGGAATGGATCGAGATCTGACCTGATGGAGCCGTCATCGATGCCCTGCTGAACTGCATCACGCAGGATCAGCCGGCAGATCCCATACCCCTTCCCGATATCTGCGTTACATGGGTTCTCTTTTGAGAACCGTTCTGATCCGTAAAAGTGTATCATACGAAGATAATCAGGATGCTCCTGAGAAAATTCAAAAAACGCCTGTCCCATCAGGGCTACTTTGACAATTCCCGGAGCATCTGTATCCATGCACTGTGTATATTTTGCTTTCAGGATCTCGATTCCCCGGAGAACTATGGTGGCATAAAGGTCCTCTTTGTTTTTAAAATAGAGATAGAGGGTTGCTTTGTTCAGTTCGACTTCCCGGGCAATCTCATCCATGGAGACGTCTTCAAAGCTCCGGGAGAAGAAGAGTTTCTGTGCAGCATCAAGGATATCAGTTCTTCTCTGCTCCTTTTCCCGCTTTCTTCGTTCTGCAATTCCCATCAGTTCACGTCAAGATATGTTTGTTTCATGAGTACGGTCGTATGCGAATGCATTTGATTGTATAATACACACTTACATTGTTTGTGATGAGCAAATATGGTACTATCATTCTATCCATTCCTTTCCCTGAAAAGATGAGGATTCAGGTGAATCTCAATAGTATTAGTTACAGGTAGTACTCCGGCATTTTGGGCTCGCAATACAGGGTATGCAGTCGCACTGAAGCATCCTGTACAAGTCCCGGTTTCATTGATCTGGCATGCATCGGACAACTTTTGATACATGCACAACAGGTGATACATTTCTCCTGGTCAATGATAGAACTGTTTTTGTAATCGATTGCCCCGGCCGGACATTGTTCTGCACAGAGACCACAATCTGAACAATCCTTATTTACTACAATGAAGTCTACCACCCATAACTTCGAGTCGCTCCGGTATGGGAATTCCCCAGGTACCTCGACTTCCGAGATCTCTGCCATTGATGAGACGGACTGCAATTTCTCCCTGACCTTCCTTCCAAATTCCTCTGCATGGTGAAGATCATTTGTATCAGGTCGTCCGGCTGCTGTTGGGGTTTTATCATTTGAGAACGAGTGTTCCCCGATATATGCACCTCCGGCAATGGGAATGGCCCCGCATTTTGTTCCAATGTTTTTCAGTTCCAGGAGTGCATCCTCATATACCCGGTTTCCATACACGACAACACAGACCATTGGTGTATGATGAGCCCGGATGGTAGTGAGCCAGTCGATGATGAGAGCAGGGACCCGTCCCATGTATACCGGGACACCGATGATCAAAAGGTCATCTGCAGAGGTCTCTATCGGTTGTTCTCTTCCTTTCGGTGTGGTGATGTCTATGATTTCTGTGCTCTCCGGGTTTATCCCCCGGACAATTGCCGAAATTACGGCTTTCGTGGTTCCGGTTGGTGAGAAAAAGACTTGTTTTACTGTATGTATGTTCATGATATCTCCGGCCTGTTCAACGTCTCGTTGTTCGTCGCTCACGGTTTGGTGGATGGGTTTCATGTGAGAGATCAGGCATAGTTCGCTGAGAGGTTGTCTGAATTAGGTTCTATCTTTTAGTTATTTTATAACTATCGGTTATTCAATAAATGCCAGCAGTATAAAAAAATTTTGTCTGAAATATCTGATATGGTGAAAATTCTCGAGATATTGAGGAAATTATTAGGAAATATCCTCTATGGTTGTCAGCAGATTGGTTACCAACTGTGTAGATCCTCTCTCATCAGGGTTTCAGGATATCGGTTTAAGGTGGATTTCAACGAAAAATAAGATCTCTATCGGTTAATCGTCTTGGGACTCTGGAGACCGGGCCAGACACCTCTCCTTCATCTGGTGTGCAAATGCTTCTGCATCACGTAAGTCCTGATCATTCGGTCTGCCTTTATTCATTCCTCCAAAATATTTCAAAAAACTGTTCGTGTTGAACCCTTTGCAACTAAAATCTCCTACTATAAAGTATCCTTTAGCCTCAAGTTTCTCACGAAGAAGGTGATGATCATTCCGGGTTTTAGATTCACCGATCAATGCAGCGGTTGAGAAGAGAAATGCAGGTTTCTGGTTGACCGAAGGGAGTGTATCGGCCAAGGACAACAGAGAATCATGATGTTTTGCTGAGTATATCCCAGAACCAAATCCAATGAGGGTATAGTCAGGTAGACAATCCGGGTCGGTTTCCAGAGGTGATTTTATGTCTGCATTAAGAATTGGTGATATTTGCCTGGCAATCCTGAGGGTATTGTTGTGGTGATATGAGTAGACGATCAGAAGAGTCTTGAATTCCGGGATGATGCTCATGGAAGATTAGTTTTGGATGAATGGTAATTAACATTCCTGTATCATGTACTCACCCCGGTAATCCTTCTCCTCACAGGTGTCCCGGGTATACATGGTGTACGTGTACCACGTCACTGTTACAATAATTCATCAGGAATTGAGGGCATTACCTGTTCTTTATGTGAGAGACATCTAAAAATTCCAGATAATATGTATCCTCGAAAATATACATCATAAAGAATTATATTTTAATGGCACTTATTATTGATCAACGTTCATTAATATTTTTTGTAAGCATAAAACGACATGTTTTTATCTTGCAATGGGAAATATCCAGTCTATGAAATATCATCAAAAATTATTGTTCTTTCATGAAATATTTTGAAATTTATCCCAAGATTTCTTTGGTTATCTACGCAATTAAAAATAAGTCTGTGAATGTAATAACCGCACATCCTGAAAGGTAAGTGATAATCTCTGAATTAGAATCTGAATAGGAGATTTGGTGGGGATTTTCATAATGAAAGATGATCGGTTAAATGTGATTTATGTTGATGATGAAGTTCCTCTCCTTCAATTAGGGAAAATTTTCTTAGAAAGGTCTGGATCAATAACTATTGATACGGTATCATCAGCGAAAGAAGCCCTGAAGATGATACCCGCCGGTAATTACGATGCGATTATATCTGATTATCAGATGCCTGGAATGGATGGCATCGAGTTCTTACAGGTCATTCGTGAAACAATAGGAGATATTCCATTTATTCTCTTTACTGGTCGTGGCCGGGAAGAGGTTGTCATCCAGGCGATCAATAACGGGGCAGATTTTTATCTTCAAAAAGGAGGTGACCCGGTCCCCCAGTTTGTGGAATTAGAACACAAGATTCACCAGGCTGCGTTCCGGAAGAAGACTGAAGGACTCCTTTGTCAGAGTGAGAGAACCTCCAGAGCTTTATTAAATGCAACAGCAGATGCAGTGGCCCTTCTTGATATTAATCTCAATATTTTAGATGCAAACGATGTTTTTTCAGATAGAGTGTACAGTAAACCTGTTGATGTTATTGGAAAAAATCTATCTGAAATCACTTCAGAGGATTTATATAAGACACGGGAACAAAAATTCGACGAAGTTGTCCAGACAAAACGTGCCATCCGGTTTGAAGATAGTAATAATGACCTCAATTTAGAAAATAATTTTTATCCAATATTTAATGAGAATGGAGACGTAGTACGATTTGCTGTTTTTACCAGAGATATCACCTCCAGTAAGCGTAAAGAATCTGAACTCAGCAATGCATACGAGAAAATTGCCCAGGAAGAAGAAGAGTTAAGAAACCAATTTGATCTCCTTGCAGAGAGTGAAAAACTTGTAAAGGCAAGTGAAGAACGTCTGTTAATGGCACAGGCCATTGGTCATATGGGCTGCTGGGAATATGATCGGACAAAGCAAACGTTTTGGGGGTCCGTTGAAGCACGAAAAATATTTGGTATCCCTCATGACTGTGAAGAGATTTCTATTGCAGATCTTGAAGAACGGATTATTGAAAATGAATTTTCAAAAGAATCCTTTTTAAACCTCATATTTAATAATACAGAATATAACATCACGTACACAGTAAACCCATTGGATGGCTCTCCACATAAGATCGTACATTCAGTTGGAAAGGTTGAGAAAGATTCAGAAGGGAAGATAACCAGGGTTATTGGTGTTATTCGGGATGTAACTCAGGAAAAACTGGCCGAAAAGAATCTGATATATGTTAATAACCTCCTTGAATCCCTCATCAAACAAGCTCCATATGCTATTCTTCTCATACGGGGCACTCCTGAAAATATCACCGTTATAATAAATAATAGATTTTCATCCCAAATGCTGGGTGATCCTGTTTATTCCGGAGATCCGGTTGATGTGAATAAACCCCATGTCACTCTTCCTCGCTTTTTCTCAACAGATGGGACTAAAGAGATAGAGTTGAAGGATATGCCCGGATCAAGAGCACTTTTGGGAGAATATGTTAATAGAGAGGAATACCTCATCCGGTTACCTAACGAGACTGAATATATTGGTGAAATTAATGCATTTCCATTATTTGACGAGAATAACCTGATCATTGCCGGTGCAGTTGTGGCCCAGGACGTAACTCAACGGAAAAGAGATGAAGAAGTACAAGACAAAAAGTTGGATGCATTATTGCTGTCCCTGTCGTTATCGAAAGTAGGTTATTGGGAGTATGATCTGGCAGAAGATCTTCTGACCTGGTCAGATGAAATATTCCATTGCTTTGGACAGGATCCTCATACCTATAAGCCGTCAATAGAAGGTATGCGGACACTCATTCAACCGGATGACCTGCCTGGTTTCAATAGAATGATGCAAAATACTATCGACACCGGAGAAACAGAATCACGTAATATCAGAATAATCCATCCAGATACATCTATTCATACTCTAAAAGTAGTAATTTCTGCAAAGAAAGATGACCGGGGGGTAGTTCACCGGTTATTCGGGACATGCCAGGATATTACGTAGAAACACCTGTTTTTTCTAAATAAGTAAGAATCATCGCTCGAATTTCTTCTTTTATTATCTCATACCATGACACCGGTTTGAAGAACGATGATCTCCACTATTTGAGATTTGATTAAGAATACTACAGAATTATGGATGACTGGATCGGCAAGCACTATCAGGCGATACCATCTACCCTCCAATTATGAGTAAAAGCTACTATTAATCCGGAAATAATCGCAATATTACTTCACGTCTGTCATACTACTCGATGATGAATAAATATCTCACGTATATTCTCAATGATCCTCACCCTCTTTCAGATTCACAGAAAGAAGCAGTCTTAGCAGAAGCACGATATGTCCGCCTTATAGCCGGAGCCGGGGCCGGAAAGACAGAGACCCTGACCCGGAGAATCCTCTATCTTCTCTTCGAGAAGCACTTCTCTCCCGGATCCATTGTCGCATTCACGTTCACTGAAAAAGCTGCTGCCTCGATGAAGAACCGGATCTTCAAACGGGTTCTGGGTCTTGGAGCGGTAGAGATCTACAACACACTCGGTGACATGTATATCGGGACCATCCACGGGTTCTGTAACCGGATCCTGGAAGAGAAGTTCGGATACGGGTCATGGGAGGTCCTGGATGAGAACCAGGAGATGGCTCTTCTCATCAACATCTCTGACCGGATCGGGCTTACAACTGGAAGAAACACCACCGACAAGGCATCCATATTCAAGCAGAGCCTCTCGGTGATGTATAACGACCTCCTCTCCCGGGAAGAGATTGAGAGACAGGTTCCTGAATTTTTTGCTTCGGTCAGGGCATACGAAGCGTATCTTGACCGGTTTCACCTGCTCACGTTTGACCGGATGATCGCCCTTGCCCTTTCTCACCTGTATGAAGATCCGGACATGACCCGGAGTATCAGGCATCTGATCGTGGATGAATACCAGGATATCAATCCGGCACAGGAGGCGTTGATCAAGATTATCGGCCTGAATGATATCTTTGTTGTCGGTGATCCACGGCAGACCATCTTTCAGTGGAGAGGATCTGATGAAGGGTGTTTCCAGCGGTTTGCAACCTTCTATCCTGATGTCTACGATATCGTGCTGCCTGAAAACCGGAGGAGCGGAAGGCAGATAGTCACCGTTGCAAATACGCTTGCTTCTCATTTCAGGACCGGACCGTATGAACCGATGACTGCAACACGGCCTGATGCCGGTGCTGTCTACCGGATAGATTATCCAACCGCCGGGGATGAGGCTGAAGGAGTTGCAGACCAGATCCTCTCACTGGTGAACTCCGGGTCATGTAGGTACCAGGATATCGGGATTCTGCTCCGGAGCGTGAACAACAGTGCAACGCCGTTTATCCAGGCACTTCGACGGTATCATATTCCGTTCATCCTGTCCGGTCAGGTCGGGCTTTTCAAGAGGCAGGAGATCCTGGCACTTGCTAAGATCTTCTGCTGGCTCTCCCCGAAGGGATTCTTCCCGGCATCCATCAAAGACCGGAAGAACACGATCTCGGGTGATCTTCTCCTGGACTCTGCGATTGACGACTGGTTTTCAGTCGTGTCACCGGTCTATACAAAAGAGGTTGTCAGAAAGACACTCGGATACTGGAAGCTGGCAGTTCTTGAGAATAAAGCATACCGGAACTTCACAACAGCATATTATAATCTTCTCTCGATCCTTGGGTTTCACGCCTTATCACCGGATAATGCTGAAGATGCGGTTGTGATGGGCAACATCGCCAGTTTCGGGAGGGTTCTTGCCGACTTTGAGTCTTCCCAGCATTACGGGGGGAAGACCGGTGATATCGTTCAATTTGTCCGGGATCTCCACTGGTATCTGTTTCTGTATGCATACTGGCGATACGAGGAGTCTGCCGGTGAGCAGGATAGTGCTGTGGATGCAGTCCGTCTGTCCACTGTTCATCAGGCGAAAGGTCTTGAATGGCCGGTTGTGTTCGTTCCTGCCATGATTGACGGGAAGTTTCCCTCATCACGGGTTGGCGAGAGGAAGAACTGGCTCATTCCCCGTGAACTCTTCCCGGCTCTCCGGTACGAAGGAAACACAGAGGCAGAGCGTCAGTTATTTTACGTCGCCCTTACCCGGGCCCGGGATCTGGTATGCCTGAGCTGGTACGAGGAGGAGGGAGATTCAGGTCTGCAGCCGTCGCAGTTTATTGAGGATGAGATAGGAAGGGAACCGGTCATTCCTCTTCCATATACCCGGCCTGTTCCAGGATTGTCTTGTCAGGCCCCGGAGCCTGATGCCGAACTCCATTCATTTTCTGCAAAAGATCTCATCCTCTTTCAGCAATGTCCCTACCGATACCGTCTGAATAAGGAATGGGGGTTCCTTCCCGGGCTCTCTCCTGATCTCGGGTTTGGAAATGCTCTGCACTTCTGTCTAGGTGAGATCTCAAACCTGCTCAAACAGGGTGTTCCTGTAGAGCAGGCAGTGGACCAGTCGATCGAGTCCGGGTTCTTTCTGCCATATGCAGACCGGAGCCGGTTTCTTGGTATGAAACGGGTAGCTCATCAGCGGCTTTTGTCATATGCAACCAAGAGAAAGGAGGATCTCCTCCGGGTTTATGCATCTGAATTCAGGATCGAGTTCCCGGTCCGGAACGGAACGATCATCGGCAAGATTGATGTCATGCTCGATTCTTCACCAGGTTTTGAGATCCAGGATTACAAGACCTCTGATGAGGTGATTGCTCCCGAAGCAGGAGCAATGCAGGTGAAGATCTATGCCTACGGACTCCGGCTCCTTGGTAAACCGGTCTCATCGGCAGGGGTTGCATATATCGAAGATGCAAGGGTGGATCCGGTTCCGGTCCAGAGCCATGAGATAGATGGGGTCCGGGAGATTGTTGAGGGGCTGATAGATCAGATCCAGGAGAAGAAGTTCCCGGGTAAACCCGGGAAACAGTGTGGTTCGTGCGATTATTTCCAGATATGCAGGTTCCGGTAGAGAGTTTGGTGGGAAAAAAACCAAAAAGATGAGAATAGTACCGAGGTAATAATCTGTCTATTCTTATAACGTGACGAAGAACGAAAAATATTCACTGCAAATACCTTGCTACAGATATACTTCAAACTCTTCGAGTGTGATTCCTGCTAGTTTTAATGCAAATCGGAGAGTTCCTGTAGCTAATTCATCATGCATGGGAATAACAGTCCCAACTTTTCCTTCAGGAGTACTTTTTGAAAGGCGTACATGACTACCCTTTCTACCAGATATCTCAAACCCGAAATTCTTACAGAGAATTTTTATCGCCTCTGCTCCGGAAACGGGTTTATTGGGTTGCAACGGATGCTACCTCAAATGTGGTAATCAGACTCCGGGATATAGGGGAAAGAGGAAACTCCTCCAGGTATAGTTCGGTTGCTTCTTTGAGATTTTCAATTGCTTCCTCTATAGTATTCCCCTGGCTAACCGTTCCGGTTTCAGGGCAGAGTGAGACGAATAATTCTCCCTCACTATGAATTATTGCTGTTAAGGTGTTCATTGTTCACCTCTCTGTACAATAAAGAAAGATCCCATATACCATTCTTAGATCCCTAGACAGATAATGTTCATGTCTTCTATTCAAGGTTGTGAATTCGTATCCAGGATATCTCTATTTATCATCCATACCCGAAATCCCGAAAGTAAGTACCTAACCAGTATTTTCCCTTATCCCGTATACTGACAGTCATTTTAGCCTGATATGATGTAAACACAATTAGCATAGTGTAATTATTTACTTTACCCTCTCCATGCGAGTAAAAGCCAGATGGGTAAGCGGATTGAGTTTTTATAGAATTACGTACAGAAAAACCCGGCCTAGGTCTCTTCGGTCCAGTTCATATCCCGGCCCCTGATCGTATGGTACTGGTTATCATTTCCAGGTGAGCCTGTCCATTTTCATGTGGAGGTCTCATTCTCAACTATCTGAACCAATTTTGTGAATTGATAGATACTGGGATTTCTTCCCTTTCCTTCCCTAATGATCTCAAGTATACCTGCATCCCGAAGTTTTTGTAAATCCTCTTTCCGGATTCAGGAGGGATTTGTGATATCTCCATAAAATCCGTAGAAGATACAATTGGTCTTTGAAAGAGGGCGTCAATCACGGCGATTGAGTATTGAGATCTGATTATCTGCGGTATTACACCCTTCATCGAATCATAGAGGGATACGATGTCTGAAGCACGGGTGATATTGAGAAGTGCCTGATCACGGACGGCATTTAGAAAATAGGATATCCATCCGTTGAGGTCCCCGGATTGTGAGATCTGCCGTAACCTCGTATAGTATTCTTCTCTGGTCCGGTCAAAATATGCACTGATATAGAATGCAGGATATGAGAGAAGGTTCTTTTCCATGAGAAAGAGGGGTACAATCATTCTGCCTATTCTTCCGTTTCCGTCACAAAATGGGTGTATGATCTCAAACTGACCTTTCAGAACTGCAAGCTGGACAAGGGCATCCTTTTCAGATTCGATGAGGTACTCTTCCCAGTTATGGATCATCTCTGGAAGTAACTCCGGAGGGGGAGGGATATAGGTTGCCTGCTCAATGGGTGCCCCGATTGGGCCGATGGAAGTGTGAATATTCCGGACACTTCCAACATATGAACTCCCTCTTACGCCATCCCGAAGAATAGTATGCAGGGAAAGAATGAGATCCCAGGAGAGATGCCCGGTTTTCATTCTCTCCTGTGCATGACTGAGAGCTCTCTGATAATTCATGACCTCTCTGACATCCTGCCGTTTTTCATCCAGTTCTGCTGATCTTCCTGCTTCAAATAGAAACAGGTCTCTCATGGTTGCCTGTGTTCCTTCTATCCGGGAAGATATGACTGCCTCCTGAGTGATAAGCGGGGTGAGGAGGAGATCCGGGCTGTGTATGCTTTGGAGCAGACCGTCAAACCTGGCTAATGCTGCGTTTGCAGCACCAATGAGGGGGATATGACTGATCCAGTCTATATCTGATGGCGGCAGGGGTTCTGGTATGAACGGCTTAAGTTTCATGGATGAACAGGTATTTGTGGGTCACCAGATACCAGCTAGATTGTTAGTGGATCATCTGGGCACGATCTGATACCTACAATTTAATAGGGTATTTTTATAGTATGATGATATGAAATACTCGGTAAAGAACTCAACGTTGTTTCTGGAATGGATCAGGGTGATGATATGTCTCACATTGAGTCGAGTAGATCTTCAAGAAATACCTGGGCATCATGGGGTTCAGAGATATATGACCTCTGAAAGAATCCGGATCTTCAGCCGTGGTTTTATTCCTTCGGCATCCACGAGGTCTACACGTGCTTGAAGGGCATCTGATAGAAATGCTTCAATCTCTATGAATCTGAATAATCCAGGGGGATCAGAGAACTCCACCAGGAGATCACCGTCACGTTCATCTGTCTGGGTTCCTTTGATGACAGATCCAAATACTCCGATGCGGGTGATATTGTATTGTTCAGAGAGCCGGGGCCTCCGTGATTGAAGAGTAGATTGTATGGTATCTAATCTTGTTTTGTCATTCACGTGGCATCATACCGGTATGTATCCTGATTCCATGTCCCTGATTTGATACTGTGATCATTGATTGTATCAAATGGTATGCTTCTTTCGTTTGTATAAATTCCATATGAGACATCGCCTTACATGGGTTTTAGGATTCTATGCTCATCTATCATAAAAACTGATACGGTAGCATATCAAATTTATTTTATTGAGTGACAAAAAGAAAACAAAATAATTACTATCAATTCTATACCTTGTTGCTAACAATTCACGTGAGTTTTTTTATGAAGATTATTGGTATATGGGACATTTTTAATTCCGGTGCAGAACCGTATGAAAAATTTATAGAGTCCCATAGTGCCTTTTATTCCCACTTACCCAGACCTGATCTTCCGGAATCAGGAGTCCGGGTTATTCGATACGATATAAAAAATGGTCCCATTCTAGCCGGAATAGCGTTCGGTGCTGATGCAGATTTCTACATTCCTGATTGGGACAACGTAGACACTCTTCTGATATCTCCAGATCTGATAGAAGTAACATCTTTTCATGGCAACAAGTCAGTGTTTCCGGTACATGATGCATTATTTACTGAATCTGATACTGTCCTTTTACAATGCAATCTGGAACAAGAGCATTTAAAACTGTATCTTGGATCAATATCCTGGTTTTTCCCGGATAATGCATCTGCTGATGAAGTACGTCTCATCCCATATGATCCGTCATGGCCTGCTATGGCTACTTCTTTCATCGATACTTTTTATGAAGAATTTGGTTCTGATATTATCACGAGGATGGAGCATTATGGGAGTACTTCTATTCCCGGAATGCCTGCAAAACCAATTTTAGATTTTTTAGTTGAGGTCTCTTCATTACAGGAAGCCATTGCACGAATTGTATGGCTGACTGATACAAAAAACTGGGAATACTGGTGGTATGGTGATCATATTACTCTCATTAAACGGGACGAAAAAACCAGAGCAAGAACACATCATGTACACATAACCTCTTGTAATCATAAAATCTGGAATAATCTGGTATTCAGAGACCGGTTACGATCCAATCCGGTTTTAGCCAAGCAGTATGCTGATCTGAAATATAGATTAGCTGCAGAGTTCACAATAGATCGGGAAGCGTACACCAGAGCAAAAGGAGATTTCGTCAGAAGGGTGATGCGTATCGATTCCGGTGTTTCAGGTCATCGTGGGAAATAGCCCCTCTTAAAAGTCTCGAAAATCCGGCAGGTGGTCTGGTATGAACAGTTCAGGTTTTATAGATACTCAGGTATTTGTGGGTTACCAGATACCGACAAGATTGTTTGCGGATCATCAGGATACGATCTGATACCTACAACATATATTGGTTTTTTATAGTACGGTGATTTGATTTCACTGATGAAGATCTCATCGATATTCCTTGAAGTGATCAGGATGATGATCTTTTTCTCAAATAATCATTGTATTACAAGTAACCAGACTGATTCACTGCCCAAATGATGAAGCCCAGAGTTGAAAAAGAAAGTCTCGGTGTGGGATTGAATACTCTCTCGAGTTTCATCAATTATCACCTGAAACCAGGTCCATGGTTAGGAAGGTACAGTATCTCGGATATTTGGATCAGATATAGAAAACTGCTGAATACCTAATAACATGATTTACATACATCAGTAGACACCTGAATCAAAGTCCGTCTGCCCTCATATAATGAGCAAAAGCTAAATTTAATCTGGATATAATCGCAATACTAACACAACTCTCCAATAATAATCGATTATGAATAAATATCTCGATTACATTCTTAATGAGCCTCATCCTCTTTCAGACTCACAGAAAGAAGCAGTTTTAGCAGAAGCAAGATATGTCCGCCTCATAGCCGGAGCCGGGGCCGGAAAGACAGAGACATTGACCCGGAGAATCCTCTATCTGCTTTTTGAAAAGCACTTTTCTCCCGGATCCATTGTAGCATTCACATTCACTGAAAAAGCAGCTGCCTCGATGAAGAACCGGATCTTCAAACGGGTTTTGGGTCTAGAAGCGGTTGAGATATACAACCAGCTCGGTGATATGTATATCGGCACTATTCACGGGTTCTGTAACCGGATCCTGGAAGAGCAGTTTGGATACGGGTCATGGGAGGTCCTGGATGAAAACCAGGAGATGGCTCTTTTGATCAATATCTCTGACCGGATCGGTCTTACAAACGGGAGAAACACCACCGACCGGGCATCTATATTCAAGCAGAGCCTCTCTGTGATGTATAACGATCTCCTCTCCCGGGATGAGATCAAAAAGCAATCTCCCGAGTTTTTTGCTTCGGTTAGATCATATGAAGCCTATCTTGATCGGTTTCACCTGCTCACGTTTGACCGGATGATAACGCTTGCTCTCAATCACTTACAGGCCACACCGGATGGGGCCAGGAGTATCAGGCATCTGATAGTGGATGAGTACCAGGATATCAATCCGGCACAGGAGGCGTTGATCAAGACAATCGGCCGAAACAATATCTTTGTTGTCGGAGATCCACGGCAGACCATATTCCAGTGGAGAGGTTCTGATGAAGGGTGTTTCCAGCGGTTTGCCACCTTCTACCCGGATGTTTATGATATTGTGCTGCCTGAAAACCGGAGAAGCGGAAAACAGATAGTATCAGTTGCAAATACGCTTGCCTCTCATTTCTGTACCGGACCGTATGAACCGATGACTGCAACACGGCCTGATACCGGTGCTGTCTACCGGATAGATTATCCAACCGCCGGGGATGAGGCTGAAGGAGTTGCCGATCAGATCCTCTCACTTGTGAACTCCGGGTCATGCAGGTATCAGGATATCGCGATTCTGCTCCGGAGTGTAAACAACAGTGCAATACCATTTATTCAGGCACTCCGAAGGTATCATATTCCGTTCATTCTGTCCGGTCAGGTTGGTCTGTTCAAGAGGCAGGAGATACTGGCCCTGGCAAAGATCTTCTGTTGGCTTTCCCCGAAGGGATTTTTCCCGGCATCAATCAAAGACCGGAAGAACACAATCTCCGGGGAACTTCTCCTCGATTCTGCAATAGAGGACTGGTTTTCGGTCGTACCACCGATCCATACAAAAGAAGTTGTCAAAAAGACGCTCGGGTACTGGAAGAATAGTGTTCTTGAGGGTGTGGCATATCGAAATTTCACAACAGCATACTACAATCTTCTTTCGATTCTTGGATTTCACGCCTTATCCCAGGATAATGCTGAGAATGCCGTTGTGATGGGAAACATCGCCAGTTTTGGGAGGGTTCTAGCCGATTTTGAATCTTCCCATCATTATGGGGGTAAGACCGGTGATATCTTAAAGATGGTCCGGGATCTCCACTGGTATCTGTTCCTGTATGCATACTGGCGATACGAGGAGTCAGCCGGTGAGCAGGATATTGCTGTGGATGCAGTCCGCCTCTCTACAGTTCACCAGGCGAAAGGTCTTGAATGGCCGGTTGTGTTCGTTCCTGCCCTGATAGATGGGAAGTTTCCCTCATCACGAATTGGAGAGAGGAAGAACTGGCTCATTCCTCGTGAACTCTTTCCTGCTCTCCGGTACGAAGGAAACACAGAGGCTGAACGTCAGTTATTTTACGTCGCCCTTACCCGGGCCCGGGATCTGGTATGCCTGAGCTGGTACGAGGAAGAAGGCGATTCAGGCATGCAGCCGTCGCAGTTTATCGAGGATGAGATCGGAACAGAACCGGTCATTCCTTATCCATATACCCGGCCTGTTCCGGCAATGCCATGTCAGGCCCCGGAGCCTGATGCCGAGCTTCATTCATTTCCTGCAAAAGATCTCATCCTCTTTCAGCAATGTCCATACCGGTACCGTCTGAATAAAGAATGGGGCTTTCTTCCTGGGCTCTCTCCTGATCTCGGGTTTGGAAATGCTCTTCACTTCTGCCTTGGTGAGATCTCAAAACTGCTCAAGCAGGGAGTTACAGTAGAACAGGCAGTAGATCAGTCGATCGAGTCCGGGTTCTTTCTACCATATGCTGATAGGAACCGGTTTGAAGGTATGAAGCGGGTAGCCCGTGAGCGACTTTTGTCTTTTGCAAACCAGAGAAAGGAGGATCTTCTCCGGGTTCATGCATCCGAATACCGGATCGAGTTTCCGGTCAGGAACGGGACTATTATAGGCAAGATAGATGTGATGCTCAATTCACCGGAGGGGCTAGAAATCCAGGATTACAAGACCTCTGATGAAGTGATTGCTCCTGAAGCAGCGAAAATGCAGGTGAAGATCTATGCGTATGGGCTCCGACTCCTAGGAAAACCAGTCTCATCCGGTGGGGTTGCATATATCGAAGATGCAAGAGTTGATCCGGTTCCAGTACGGGACAATGAGATTGTGGAAGTTAAAGAGATTGTTGAAAGGTTGATTGATCAGATCCTAGAGAGAAAATTCCCAGCAAAACCCGGGAAACAGTGTGATGGGTGTGATTATTTTCAGATCTGTAAGTATCGTATAGGAGGAATCCATGAAAAAAATAAAAGATGATAATGATATTAAAATTATTAATTACACAAAATTTCATCTAAAGGATGATCAAAATGATCCTAATGATTTTATAAAATTTTATAAACTTATTAAAAATGCTTATAAAAAGTTGAAATTAGCATTATATTATGAAAAATATCCTCTCAATTATAGACTTCAATTAGCTCAATTTGAATCTGAAAGTGATGATGATCCTGAAAGAAAATTAGAAGAAATTGCTAAAATTTTATTTCCTTTAACTAAATTTGAAATAAAATCAGAAATTGATTTTCAAGATTTAAAGGATACCGTAGAACTTTCTAATTTACATAAATATTTTTCAGATATTGACTATTTACCATTTCCCAAAAAAGTTACTTCACCTCTTGAGAATAATCAAAATAACGGCGATATAAATAATTCATCAATTCAATTGTTTTCGAATAACAATATTGATATTAATTACTTTTTAGAGTCATATGAACTATTTTTCGCAACCAAAACGCCTACTTCTTATGTCATATTTCAGATAATTTCAATATTATGGATAGAGCATATTGGAGTAGTATTGGATAGTGATTTAGATCTCTCATGTTATGGATCACGAATTCGTCATGAATTTAGAACAGATCCATACTATTCATATTATATATTTTATAGGTATTTTGAAAAATATGCCGATTGGAGAGACAAATCAATAAACACTGCTGAACGTTTACTTAATGAAGAAAACCGAGACTCAGTAATTATCGCTTTAGATATAACTAGGTTTTATTATTCTTTAGATATAAATTTTGATTCAATAATTAATGATTATTGGAGCATCCTTAATATTAGATATCCAAATATTAAAGATGAAATAAAAAATGATCTATATCTTTTCATAAAAAATTTAAATATTGTTTTAAAATTCATTCATAAAAGATTCATAGATTGCATTCCTGAAAGATTATTGAAAAAAATATTATCTCCAGATGATTTAAACAAAGAAATTTCAATACCAAATTTTTTACCAATAGGTTTGTTATCATCAAGTATAATTGCAAATAATTACCTTAAAAAAGTTGATAAAGCTATAATAAAATCTGTTAATCCGGATTATTATGGACGATATATTGACGATATATTAATAGTTCTAAAAAGCTCTGATTTCATTAATGACGTATTAAAGGAAAAAATAAAAAATTCGGAAAAAATTGAAAAAATTATTCTTGAATACTTTTCCGGTAGCAAAATTATTACTTTAAATAAAAATTTTAATGCAGATGGGAATAATTTTTTAGTTATTGATCCTGATCCATCATCGGACATATTAAAAGAAAATATTCCACTGGTAGTATATCCCACGGAATTGAAAGTTCAATTAGAAAAAATTAAGATTTTTCATTTTGAACGAAATTCAAGTAGAGCAGTTTTAAATAAAATTAAAAAATCGATACAACAAAATTCAAGTTTTTTTAAATTTCTCCCGGATGATGTTCTCGATAAGAAATTTGATACTGTTGTTTATAATATCGTAACCAAAGGTTCAAGTCAAAAAATAAGGACTATTGTAGATATTACTGAAGATGAATATGAATTAGTTAAATATTTAACTCAATTACTGTTAAAATATCGGTTTTCCTCGTCTGATTCCATTGAAATTAAAAATGATATTCAAGATATTTTTTATTTTTTTAATGGTTTAAACGTTATAAAATATTTTAAACTAATGGAGCGAGTTTTTTCATTATTTGTAATAACAGAGAGAATTGACGAAATAGAATTGTTTTATGATAAATGTAGCAAAGAAATAAAGAAAATAAAACTTCCTGAAAAAGATGAAAATTTAGATGAAATTTTTATTGAGTTACTGAAAAGAATAGTGAAAACTTTATTGGACCATTTAAGTATCTCTTTTTCAATGTCTTTTGGATTATTGCCGCTCAATAACCAAAAAAGGAACATCTATTTATCAAAAAAACACTCCAAAACTATTGCTAATCATTCAATATTCAATAACTATACATATCTGAAAAATTCTGAAGCATTTAGAAAATCCAATTTAATTAGAGATCAATATGAATTATTTCCATTGATTAACTTAATTATTCATGAAGATTTATCATTAACTTTATTCAAAGATATATATCAGAATAATATCAAATTTAAAGAAGAAAAATTAATTAATCTAAATTTTCCTTCTAAAATATACCACCTTTGGGAATATTTAATTTTATTACATTATATTTATTTTGTCACTCAAAAAAATAATTATCAGTCATTATTTCAAGAAATAATTCCCGAAGATAAATTACATTACAATAACTTAAAAGCAATAAATTCAAAAAAGCCTAAAATATTACCTCAATCTCTTATTATAGATAAAATTGCCCTACATAATCAGGTTAAGGTATTAGAAGATTATCCGGAAAATAATGAATATATTGAATTAGAAGAATATTTTCTTCCTAACGAGAAAAGTAAAGATAAAATTAAAATTGGAATCGGACATTTACAAACAGATGATATCCATTTAAAATCAAATTTAGATCCTCGCGGAGGGCCGATTATTACATTAGAGAGAGAAATCTCTTTAAATAATATCTTAAATAGCGCAGTAGAACAAAATTGTGATATTTTAATATTCCCCGAATTAAGTATCCCATATTATTGGCTTCCGTATATGGTATCATTCACAAAAAGAAATCAAATCGGCTTAATTTTTGGTTTAGAACATTGGATGAATGAGGATGACAATCAGAATATTTTTGCACATAATTTAGTTGTCACAGCTCTGCCTTTCAAAATAAAAGGAAAATATCATGATTGCTTATTAACAATTCGAAATAAAAATCATTATCCTTGTTCTGAAGAACGTTCAATACTTGAAAGTGGAAAGAAAGTACCTAAAAACCCTAATAAAGCGCTTTATCATTTATTTCATTGGCGAGGGGTTTCATTTACAGTTTTTAATTGTTTTGAATTGGCAGATATTAATCATAAATCATTTTTTAAATCTAAAATCGATCTTTTGATTGCCATAGAATATAATAAGGATACTAATTATTATTCAAATATTGTTGAATCAATAAGTAGAGACCTCCATTGTTATGTTACTCAAGTTAATATTCCTAAATATGGTGATTCACGAGTTATACAACCTAAAAAGACTGAATTAATGAATTTGGCACGAATAACTGGAGGTCAAAATTCGGTTTTATTAACCACGACAATAGATATTAAAGCACTTAGAGATTTTCAATTAAAGAAAAATATCTGTTGTGATGGTGATTTTAAACCATTACCTCCGGGATTTGATTCAAATCAAGTTTTAAAAAGAGGGAAATTAGATAATACCATAGAGTATACTACTGCATCAATTTGGGTTAAAAGGATGTCACAAAAATAATTAATATCTAAGTTATTACTTCTGTACTCGGTTTGTGGTATGTTAAACTATTTATCCGATTATAGTATTTTATTTAAAACTCTTCTCGAAATTTTGAAAAATGTCTACCCAACCCCCACCTCCTCAAACAACGCTGCCTTCTTCCGGGGCCAGTACTCCAGCATATTCCACACCTGCATCGCCACCGCCACAAACCGTCCCCTCTCCTCTCCCGGAATCTCAAACACAACCCCGTGACCGGACGACGACAACTCTACCGTTCCCCCGGGCTCTATCTCAATCCCCTCCACATGGTTGATCACATCCCGGGCATCCTGCTTTGAGATCCTCCCGATCTCACCCGGACCGTCGATGATGATCCTGACCATATCTGTACCGGCATCAGGCTTCAGCCTGCCAATCTTCCAAAGGGCTGCACAGCCGAAGATGAACCAGAAGAGATGAGGCAGATTCATCCTGAAATGGGCCATCACTTACGATCCCTCCCTCATAATCCTGGACCTGCACGAGTCACAAATTGCAGTATGAGTCTCTGGGTCATGCCAGGTAGCCCTGAACGTATCACAGACCTGGCATCGTCCAAGGTCTGACGTCACCTTCACCAGAGAGACCGGGTCGATCAGATGAGGAAGAGCCCGGAACGATGCAGCCTCATCACGTTTTGCCTTCTCATAACATGACCTGCAGATCTTCCGGTTCAACCGTGGAGGAGAAGCCATCCGCTCCCGGGTCATCCGTTCCTGGTAGTTAACCCACTCTGACCCGCAGCAGTCACACGGCCCCTCACCAAAGCCCCGATCAATCTCACAGAAGTCAGATGGTCTCACTTTGAAGGGTTTTTCCGGATTCCCGACCTTCGCGGAAGTTTCCTCAGTTTCCTGCCCATTTCGGGTGTTCGCGGCGACGTCGCGGAAAACGGGGCGAGTACCACAGTGCCCGGAATCGCAATCAGAAGATACACCGGCCCCGGATACCTGGTCATGATCACTCGTCGCGGAAAACTCAGAGTCACAAGCACACGAACATGGTACCGTGGTATCAGAAACTACCTCTCCTGTGTTTTCAGATTTTCCGCGAAGATTACCTGAAGTACAATAATTATTATTATTTTTACTCTTTACCCCTGTATTCTCATCCCGATTCGTCGCGGAAACTTCCGCGACAATGCCGCAACGTTCCGCGATTCCGCGAGATGGATCACCGTGCTCACTGGTATGATCATTCTTCTCATCGTTACTCTCCGGGTCATCATGTTCTGAATCATCAGGATCCAGCCAGCATCCACCCTCAAACCGCCAGTTCTGGTACACCCGCTCATCCCAGGAGTAGGCCTTTGACCTCCGGTATGCAGCAGTAGTCCCGCTCTCATCTACAACAAGAGTCCTGTCGCAGACCGAGACAGCCGGGCACTTCTCCAGAAGACCGGAGTATTCACGCCCATGGCTCGAAGACCCATGCAGGATCTTGTAGATCACCGAGTTCGAGAGATCAGTGATATGCTGAAGCTCGGCAATCGTTATCTCTCCACTCCCGTGAGACCTGATTGCATCGACGAGAAACGATTCTCTCCGGGTAAGTTTAGACTCCTGCCCACCGGATGTGCTGTTCAGAGCGGTATAGAGACGTGTTGCAGCATTGAAATCCTCCTCTGTCGCCAGGATCTGATTCATCCCGTCAGTATCAACATGCACACGCTGACACTGCATCAGAATAGCATGAGCCCTCACCAGATCAAGGATCATATCAGGATTTCTCCGGTTGATCGTGGATGAGAACCTGATCCGGTTCGCAAACGGAATCACAACCCAGGCTGCCTCGAGCTGCCTCCAGATCTCCTGGCATACCAGGGATTCAACCCTGACATCATACTTATCCTGCCTGAGTCCGGCTGCCTCATTCAGGGTCTTGGCGATCACCGCTGCATCCTGATCCTCTGAATCATCGATCCAGCAGGTTAGCATCCTGTTCCAGACTTGATCGTCACCGGTCCCGTCAACCTTTGCGATCCACCAGACACACCGTTCGGGAATCACACACGTCTCACCGATCCGGTCCTTGGAGACGGTCCGGTAGATGAACGGACGACGAAACGAGGTCGTCACTCCCTTGAGAATCTCCTGCATCTGGTCAGAAAGAGAGACATCATCGAGCGTGATCACACTACCGGGCTCCATCCCCTTGATGTAAAAGAGGGCCTTCTCACTCATCCGGCCTTCAAGCCTGAACTCCGGGGGAATCTGGTTCATCATGGTCTCAAATGCATGAGACTTCCCTTTTCCCGACTCACCGGTCACAGAGACGTGCAGACCCCGGGCATTGATCACCCTCCGGGAAGCAAGCGACATCACCAGACACTCGGCAACAACCGGATCACCGATATGATCCAGGGCAAATGTCTCAAGCATGAACGAGAGAGGATCGCCGGTTTTGAGGATCTCTGACGCTTTTGTCTGGATATCATTCGAGCCGGGATCTTCAGGAGATCCGTCCTGATCTCTCCCGGGTTCTGCACCGGTTCTGGTATCAGGGAGAGCAGCCCTCTCTTCTGTCTTCTTCACTTTCTTCTGATCTATCTCCTGCTCTGTCTTATGGACTGCCTTCTTCTCTGCTCTCTCCCTGGTTTTCTCCTCTGACTTCTTCACAGATCCCGGTGCTGTCCGGTCGGGTGACCCGCCATCCATCATGGCCCGCAGTTCAGGCCACCGCTGCCGTCCTCCTCCGCATGAGTCGTGATGACAACCCGCAAAGATCGCACCGTTCGGGAACTGAATCGCGTATGAACCGTCGGTATGGTCCTGTGAGAACGGGCATGAATCAAGAACGAAGAGATCTCCATGAGCATACGGCCTCTTCCGGTATCCGATCGAGTACTGATCGAGCCATGATCCCAGGTCGAGGCCCTTGCTTCTGCTATCCTGACCCCTGGCCGGTGTTGAGGGTTCAGCCTCTTTTTGAAACATCCCGGCAAGGTCGGTCAGGAACTCTTCAGAGACGATCCCCGGCTCAGTAATGTCAGAGAGGATCTGTGCCTTGCGGTGGGGCCGGGACGCGATGTTGTCCCCTTTCCTGCTCGTTGTCCCGTAGAGTTTCCAGATCCGTGCTGCATTGAAGACCGAGGTGTCTATCGTGGAACATGCATCAGAGAAGAGAAGGTCCAGTGTCTCAAGCACACTCCTCACAAGATCCCGGGATGCATCATCGTTCGGCAGATCAATCCGGTAGAGCAGATGGGCACCGTTACCCGAGTCTGCCATAACCGGGGCCGGCCATCCAAGACCGGTAAGATATGCTGCTATCCGGGCTGCTTTCTCTATCGCTGAAGTATGCTCTGCATCAGATGATGAGACACCTGATGGCCTGACCGGATCGATATCAATCGCAAGCCATCTCCGGGAGAGGATATCCCGATCTCCTGCAGACTTCTCATCCTTGCCAAGCCGTGTCTCGATTCTGTTTGCCCGGCGGGCGAGAAGATCAGGGTTCACCGGGTTCAGGGTCACATAGATCCCAGAATACTCACCCCGGTTATCAAACGATACAGCATCTGCACTGAGTTTGTCAAAGTTATCATAATATCCCGATGCAGTCCCTCTCTTGCCGATTAGCCTGACCTCAACGGTCTGGCCCGCTCTAAACAGGATTGAGCAGGCAGACCGGGTGGGATATGGAGCCGGTTCAGATCCAGGCATCATCCACCTCGTATGAGTCATACAATTCCCGGTCGATGAGAAGACAGACGAGGAGCGTATCATCTCCGGTGACAACCGACCTGCAGGCAGTGCATCTCTTTTTGAGGCAGGATACAAGATCCCGTCCTGATGAGATGAACGGACAGATCCGCTCTTCACAGTGAGTCATCGATCCCTCCCTTGAGAAGTAATGCCCCGCCTGGTAAGATCTGATAGATCAGCCACGTGTTCGATGTAAAGATCCAGAACTGCACCATCCCGGGCAGTGGATTCTTGCTGAGGAACGAGGCTATCTCTCCTACTTCATCTGAAAACTGGGAGATGCCGCCATTTCGTGTCCGTTTTATCGTAACAAAGAGGACATTCTTTCTGCTCCAGGCAACCAGATCAAACAACCGTTCAGAGCCTGCAACCCTGACTGAATGATACCCGGCTCTCTCAAGTTCTGCAACTGCAGTATAGAGGATGGTCCGTGCGGTCAGGTTGGTTCCTGTCATTCAGACCTCCTGTTCCAAAATCCGGACGTGAGACAGCAGGGATATACAGAGAACAATACTGAAGCGTGGGAGCCTGATCCGGGTATCAATCCGGTGATAATACCCTGGCAATTTCCGGGATGCAACCCGGTTGACAGAAAGGTACAAACGCTCAAAAGATTATACAGGTAGTTTATCCCCGCCAATCTTCCCGTCCGCCAAAGAAGGTGAAGTGTTGTGCGGGGCCTTTCAATTTTTAGTATGCTAACATCTCCGTGTCACTGATATGATCTCATACCATTCTGTGTTCACGTGAACAGTCCATGATCGTCAGATGAATTCAGCCCCATCTCTCATGATCCGGTATCGTTCAGGTCAGCAGATCAGAGCAGATTTGCTGAAACCCGACCATTGGGGAACGCTGATCAGATTACAGAGATTATGGGGAATGTTCGTGAAATATCTGGCCTGCAGGGGTGCTGAAGTATGGTCAGAATGAGTATGACACATGGTGATTCAGCACCGGGGTATCTAAAGATTAGGGATGCAGGGCGAAAGTGATCAGGGTGATCCGGAGATGTGCCAAATCATATCCGGTTCACTGATCGGTGCTCAATCGTTCGAGGATTTATTTTCGCCACTACTACTTCTAGTATAAATCTCTGCCGATGTAATCACAGCATGACCTGATCATGGACTGTCATGTTTCCTGAAACAAAGCCTGCTGACTCTGAAGTCGAGTTTCCTTCACTTCCTGATTCAAGAATTATGAACCCGGTCCCGTTAATGAGGCTCTCTCCTACGAGATCCGGGTCTGTCACACGACTCATGGTATAGGTTCCGCGTTCAAGGATACCTGATGTGTACATGTGTGACCGGCCCGGTGCATTGATTCGGTCAGCAGTGAGAAAGACACATGCCGGTGTAGCAGGATATACCCGGTCTTTTGTTGTATAATCAGAGAAGAGCACCGGACCGGTTCCATGAACAGAGAGTCCGATTCCTGAGTCTTCTCCGGTGATTATCCGTGAGAGTTCAGAGGTTCCTACTGCCATAACCCGGGATACAAACGATCCGTTCTCATCCTCACCTGCCCCATACAGGTGAAATGTCCCGTCTGTGCTGATGGTTGTGCCAAGATACTCCGCTCCGGTGAGAGAGGCAAGGATCAGAAGAACTGATCCTGTTGCCAGGTAATTCCACCGCATATTCCCTCCCGGTGGTTATGCCAGGAGAGCAACGGTGTCTGCCCAGGATTCTATCCCGGTGAGAATGGTGTCTGCTTCATATCCTGATACCACAACACTGTCACGCCTGAATGTGACGGTGAAGAGTTCTCCGTTTGTGTTGTGACATTTGAGTGCACAGCTGAAGGTGTCTTCAGAACTGTCATGTGACGGTGTTCCCCCCATTGCGGTGTTTATCGCCGTTGTGCCCATGATCGTGCTGATATCGGTGCTGAAGGCTGCAGAGGTCGGAGCCCTGACAGATATCTGTCCGACTGTCTTTGCCTGTGCATTCTCATACACGACCTTCCCGGAGTAGTGTTCAGATCCCCTGACGACCGCTGCCACGGTCTCGTTGTTGGAGGTGTACGATGTGCATCCCCAGGGGTTGTTGTCGATGATGTCCTGGACAAGTGCCAGGAAGTTTGCTACCGTGTCGATGGGTGAGCTGAGTTTTCGCTCAGCTGACTTGGTGACACTCTTGGTTGTAAAGTCTGCCATTGTTCGATTCCCAGCCGCATTTCACGGCTATGTATAATGTCTACCGGTAGGGAAAAATAAGTTCAAAGGAGTGAGGGACGGGGTGAGAATCGTTGGAGGATGTGAGATCCGGGTGAATTGAAGAATTTTTTTTGTGCAATAGATTTCTCGGATCTATGATGGAGGTGATCGATAGTCTGGTGAGTGTATTGCAACTTCAATTGTATGGTGAGTGATGGTCTTTATGAAATGATAATGATGTTTATATTCGTTTAATGAAGAATAGAGGACGAAATATCGATTCAATTATAATTCATAATTCAATTACATGAATTATTTTTTTGATTCTTGCAAGCAGATTGATTCGGTTGAAATTGCATTTATTTAATAATTGTTACATGTCCAGTTGTTCTACTATGATTGGTATTTAATAAATCCAGGATATGTTACCCGCGATTAAATGAGTACATTCTTAAAACGGATTGATCTTAGTTCAATCGTCAATATTTAATTGTCTAATTGATTTATTCTTTTGAATATTTAAAAGGCCATCTAAATGAGATTTCCATGACCTTGACCCTTTTTTATTAAACTCAATCAAAAGAAATTGGTGAAAATTAAGACGAATCATTTGTTAATAACTATGGGATACAGGTAGATAATCTAAAAATGATTAGATTATATGCAGGATTTATGATATAATTTATTCTGCATTATTAATATATTTCCATTTTCTTTCAATACCCAATAAAGTGAAAATTTGAAAAATAAAATAATGAGTAACTCAAGGCTAATGAATTAATATTTCATACACTTAATATGAAATTACAAAATGGCTAATGAAGTAAGTTTGAAGAAATATTTATTAAAAATAGTATCTAATCTTGGAATTTTTATCTCATTAATTATCGCATTATTCATCATTGGATTTGCATTATATGAGATACACATTTGTGGATTATGTAGCATTCTTTCATATAACAGCATCAGAATTGGAATATTCTTCTGTATTATTTTAGGTATCGTAATTTTTTGGATTGATGGATTTCAATTTATTAAAGACATAATTTTGATGTTATCACCGAAACTAAGTCCAAATGATCAGAAAGGATTAAAGAGCACTATAAATGAAGGAAATAAAGAAAATAGTGAATTACAATCTGAAAAAATAAACAATTATGAGAATAAAAATTGTGAACAAAATAATGTCAATATTAAGTTCGTAGAAGAAAATGAGAAAATTGATCCAGAATTATTTAAAATATATGAAATTAATTCAAATCAATTAAATGAGTACTATAGAATTGTAGGTGAACAATCTACAAATAGTTTAAAATATGCGATATTGATGTCATTTTTCGGATTTACTTTAATAATATTTGGGGTATATCAATTAAAAGATTCAAGATTTGATATGCAATCACTAACAATTATTGGTGGTATTGTATCTGAAATCATTTCCGGATTAGGTTTTAATTACTATTTTAAGACATTAAAAGAGCGAAGTAAAAATCAAAAAAAATTGATCGATATTCAATATTTATTGATCTCTATTAATTTAATATCAAAAATTGATGATGCTAACGAAGAGAAAGCGATTCGGTTGAAGATTATCGACGAATGTATAAGAAAAATTTGCCACTAATTTTTCTTTACTCTGTTATTTTTCTTCTTATGCTATTTGAGTCGTCTGTCGTTGCTTCACTAGAACAATAAACTGGATTTCACCACCTGTACTTTGCCATCATGCTTTTCTTTCAGGAATTTATTGCATTTTAATATATATTGATCTAGGTGATAAGCCCTGGACAAATAATAATCAGTCCTTTATTATATTTAGTGTTCATGTTAGCGCATATATTTCTGCATTGGTCTGTTCATTCACTCTCCAGAGGCACCAATTATCGGCCTATGTTATTTAGAGAGCCAATCGGATTGTAGTTCTGGAAGCATGTATCAAAATTATCGAATAATTACATAGTATAATGTGAGTAAAATCAGCAGGTTTAATGCTCAAAATGAACATTCACCTTATTCATCTCCCCGGACCGGGTGACACTCAGCGAATCGGAATGCTTTCTGACCAGTGCAAGTGCCAGCTGCAGAAACGAATCCGGATCTTCCATCAGTTCTTCATGAGACGGCACATCCTCTGGAATACTAATCTGATCTCCCCGGTATTCCACGTGTATATCAAAATTATACTCATCAAATGAAAGCGTTACCGTTGCACCCTCTTTGAAGATCTCATACGAAAAGCCGCTCTCCATCAGTTCGAGGAGGGCAGATCCGGCCTTGGTCGCTACATCCCGGCGTGCTCCCCACATCCTGGCATTCTTGTCAATAAACGAAAAGACAGTATCAGCCAGATCTTCATCACCGGGCATGATCGTGATAGTAGCCTGTTGCCTGATTCCGAGTCTGAACGCGAAGGTGAGCCCGATTGCGATAATAGTCGAGAGAGTCAGGGGGGATGTCAGGATCGTTGCGAGCCATGAGTAATCAGGGTGAAGAACAACACTGGAGAATGTGACTTGCACCAAATCCAAAGACAAGCGAGATACCAATCGTAAAAAACCGCCCGGTGTCCATCATCCTCGTCATCATCACCATGTAACAGATCGAGTAGATGAGAGCAGCACCGATCACCGGAAGAGGTATGATAAGAAAAAAGGCAGAGACCGGTGGGAATATAGCCGAAAAAAATTGATCCAAGAAATGATTCAGATCCTCGACTCATTATACCTGGAAGAGGCATTCCGAGGGACCAGAGAATGAACTAAACAAAAACTCCTCCTCCCGGCTGAAAATCAATTTGGAGTGATGCTAGGTACTATATCTTCGTTCAAAATATCAGGATGAATAATCTATTCACTTCTGTCAATATTTTTCTGATACATATCAGAATTTTTTGGCTCTTCGGCGTTTCATCTGGGTAAGTTGAATTTTAACTGTCCATGACGAAGAGCCAATATGTCCATCAATATTCCCGGGTTAAGAAGACCTCTCAATATCAGTTTGATTGAGCACTACCTGATTAGATTATCCTTCTATAGTTTTCTTGAAATCCGTTGGTAATTATTATGTAATATATAAAAAGGATTCTATTGTTCAGATATGAAAGCGCATAGAATTATATCAAGTATTTACTTGATATTAATTGAATTGTGAGGGCTTGGAATATATATCCATTAAATTAGTCCTATAATCTAAGTTTGTTCAAATATAATTTTTTATTCCCATTCTTTTCCTTTAATTTCTCTATGTTTTGATAAGAACTCATATTAACGAACGAGAAATTTCTAATTTTTTGTCAGGTGCTCCAAGGTAATATTGAATCAAGATTATATTTTACCCATCCTTTTTTATACTCTTTCTCTAAATACACAGATAGAAATCATGCGATCACGTGTGATTATCGAACTGACCACATTGCATTTTTTGGCACTACTTACGGTTGGGTGTATTCTTAAGCACCTTCGCTGGTTTCAATTAATTCCTTTGAGACTTTTACTTCATATCCCCCCTTTGAATTGTTGTACATATCAGTGCCGGGAGAAGTTTCAGAGGATTAATAGAGTACTCAATTTCTAATGAAGGAAAACTGGGGCTAATACAAAGGGGTATAGAGATGAAGACAACTATCTTAACAAAACTTCTTGTTGTAATGCTGATACTGACTTTGGTTCCTCTGGGAATCATGGGATATCTGGCTTTACAGGATGAGAAGGCTATTGGTATGAATGCCGCGAATAATGCCCAAATTATGGGTGACGTGGCAATTAATGACAGTTCAAAGGCTTTGATGGATCTTGGTGAAAAACTGATCACTCAAAAAGCCATAGATACTGCAGCCCAGGCAGAAATATATATCAAAGCGAATCCGACTAAAACTTTGAGTGATCTTCAAAACGACACAGAATTTCAAAAGATAGCGGTCCAGAAACTAGGAGACAGAGGATACGTTTGTACTGTCGAATATAACAATATAACTTCCATTATTCGGTTCCATCCGAATCCGAACTTAATAAATTTTGATACCGCTCCATTTGAAGCAAAATATCCGTCTTTTTGGAACGTAGTTGAACCAACATTAAATGGAACACCACATGGGGGATATTATGACTGGCCTGATCCGGATGGAGTTACCAGATCCAAATACATGTACATACAACCCATTGGAGTCCCAACTGCTGATGGAGTGATGTTACAAACATCTGCAACGACCTATATGGAAGAGTTTACTGTACCATCTAAGCAACTCGAACAAAAACTCAATTCTTCGATTCAGCAGACGGTAAAGGATATAAAAATTGCAACAGAAAGCATGAGTTCAAGTAATACGATTCTGCTGATCACAATTATCACCATGATCATCGTCATTATCATCGTGTTTATAATGGCCATGAGCATTTCCAGACCAATTAAGCAACTGACAGAGATTGCTGACAAAGTAAGTATGGGTGATCTTCAGACAAAAATTGATGTTCACACAAACGATGAGATTAATGATCTGGCAGAATCTTTCAGACGGATGATCAATGCTTTTAAAATGATGGTCTCTATGCAGGAAGAAGAGGAGGAAGAAAAATGAGTCTGGATGGCGATATTACAACCGTCCTGGCAAAAAGTATCGGTCCTTCTGCACCGATCTTTCTCAAGCAGGTTTGTATGAAGATGAAAAAATCACCTGCAGATTTGACCAAAGCCGATATGGATGCTCTGATTGATTTAATTTACGAAGGTGTGAAAAAGACGTTGGGAGATGAAACAGCCTTGAAGATTAAAGAAAATCTGAAGGCCATGAGATAATAAATTCACCCTGTTTCTCACATCAGAAGATACGGGAATAATTTAACACCATGACTAATGCTGTTCATTCAATAAGTGCCATGAAAATAAAGAACCATACGTCCAGACCCCCCATGGTAGATGATGAACAGCTTAGATCATTTTATGACACATTCCCTATAGGCCTGTATCGGACCTCCCCGGAAGGCTATTTTCTGGATCTTAATTCTGCTTTAATACAACTCCTCGGCTATCCTGATCGGGAAACCCTGTTGGCAGTTCCGCTGCTTTCATTATACTATCATCCTGAAACACGGATAAAATGGATGGAGATGATAAACCATGATGGGATTGTACGTAATTTTGAGACACAACTCATCAAATATGATGGCACTCATATCTGGGTAAAAAATACCGGAAAAGCATTTTTTGATGAAAGCGAGGTAGTCAGATACTACGAAGGTAGTATTGAAGATATTTCTGAGCGGAAACAGATGGAAGATGACCTGAAACGGTCGAATGAAGAACTTCAAGCAAAAACTGTAGAATTAATTGTAAAAGATGAGGAAGCACGTAAAAATTATCAGGAATTACTCAAAAAAGAACAAGAACTACTTTCAATCATGGAACGAAATAACACTATTCTTGATGCTATACCTGATATCATGTTCATTATTTCTGATGAAGGTGAATTCCTTGACTCCCATATACCTGAACTATCATCTTCATCTGACCAAAAAGACTATGTCGGGAAAAACATCCGAACCATAGGTCTGTCTAGTAAAATGATTGAAGTATTTCAACAGAAGATCGCTCAAACCCTTATGAATAAGGATTTATGTCAATTTGAATATGAGCATATTCTGTCAGGACAAAGAAAATACTACGAAGCACGTCTCAAGATCCTGAATGAACACCAGGTACTTGTTATTGACCGGGATATTACAGATAGAAAGGAACAGGATTTAAAAATTAAGGATGCTATTTCTCAAATTAATACCAATATGGAAACCCTTTCTACATTGAACGATCAGATTCGAAATCCTCTCACCATTATTAGTACACTTACAGATGAGATAGAGAAACCTATTGCTGATAAAATAAATCAGCAGGTAGATGCTATTGATCATATTATCGATCTTCTCGATCAGAGAATGATAAGGTCAGAAAAGATCCGGAATTTTCTGTTGAAACATTATTTGATTCCCATTAAACAGTTAACCGATGTTGCAAACCGGGTAAGTATGGGAGATCTTGAAGCAGATGTAGAAAAGATCTCATGTGAAGAGATTGATGAGTTGACTGATTCATTCAAACGGATGATAAATGCGTTTAAAATTATGGAAGCCATTAATTCACAGTTACAGGGGGATGAGGAGCAATCAGAGAAGACCTTGGATTTTTTGATGGAACATTATGTAAGACCTATTCAAAAACTTACAGAAATTGCAAAGCAGATTAGTATGGGTGATTTAAATACCGAGATTAATGTTGAAACCCGGAATAGTGAAATTGGGGAATTGGTCGAGTCTTTCAGACGTTTAATTAATGCATTTAAGATCATGAATGCCATGAATCAGGAGGATATTGGATAATAAAACGTCAGATTATCTAACACGGATAATTTTAGATTTTAATGATTATATGATATCATCCAGTTCAATTTGATTTTTAATGTGACATGGTTCAGTTCATTTCATCGTGAGGAAGTAGTAAATGTCTAATCCTGAATTAATTAATCCTGGAGACTGTAAGAAAATTCTTGATGTGCTCCCTCAGGCAATTCTGATTATCCAGAACGAAGTGTACGTATTTTGTAATCATTCTGCTCTAACTCTATTTCACGCCAGTAATACTAACGGTATCATCGGAAAGAAGCATGAGATCCTGATATCTTCAAAACAACCTGATGGAAGATCAGTTGAGTATCTGACTGGAGTTGTCTTCCCCAGGGTATTTACAGGTGATCCTGAAACTATTACATGGACATATACTGACCTTGAAGGATATTCCTTTCCAGCAGAAGCAATTATTTCCCGAATCACCTGGGGAGAGTCTCCCGGAATTCTGATAAGTATCACTCCACCACAGGCCGAAAAAACGGGGGTGAATTCATATGAGTTGAGCATTACTGACCTTTCCAAGAGTCTGCAGGCGGTATCTTCTGGTGATCTAACCCTCTTGGCATCAATTAGAGACGGAGATCCCCTCTCCCAGATAAAGAATGATTACAATAATACTATCATCTATCTGCGTGATGTAATTGATAAAATCAGACAAAAATCTGTGGTTCTTGAGAAGATGGTTACTGAGATCTCATCAGCCACTGATCAGGTTGTCGGAGTAAGCCAGAAGGTAACTGAAACTGCTCAGTCGACAGAACTGAAAATTGGTAAACAACGGGAAAATGTAAGCAATATTGAATCCAAAATCAGTGACCTTTCAGCATCTATTCAGGAGATTGCCGGGAGCATCCAGGAGGTAAAGAGCCTGACCGGTGATGTGCATTCTATCGGTCAGGAAGCTATACAACTCGGAAATAACACCTCAAAGAAGATGCAGATGATAGGGTCTATCTCTAAAGAAGCAGTGGATCAGATCACTGAACTTACCGAACGTGCTACGGAGATAGCTAAGTTCTCCAGGCTTATCGGTGACATCGCCAGTCAGACGAATCTTCTTGCCTTAAACGCTGCTATTGAGGCGGCACGGGCAGGAGAACATGGAAGAGGCTTTGCTGTGGTAGCTGGAGAAGTGAAATCTCTTGCCCTTGAATCACGTGAGGCAACCGGGAAGATAGGCGAAGTCATTGAAGGAATCGTCAGAAGTACTGAAAAGACCGCAGCATCCATCACGTCAGCTCACCAAGAGACGGTAAGTGAAATAGAGAACGTTAACAATACCATCGCTTCGTTGAACGGGATCGTCCTGACGATAGAGATGACAGTCACCAGCATCTCCGATATTTCAAAAGCGACTGATTCACAGGCAGAAGATACAACAATGGTAAACCAGGATATTCAAGATCTCTCACGCCTCATCAACGATGATGAGAAAGAAATGGACGAGCTCTCAGATCTGGCAGAAAAATCAAGTACATCAGCAGAGGAAATGGCAAGTGGGGCGACTGAAATATTGTCATTGGTCAAAGATCTTCAGGTAATGATCTCTCATTTTAAGATTTAACCCTCTTATCAATTGAAAATTTTCCATATTATCTTTCCCATATTATCAATTATTTGGTTTCGGTACCTATTGCCCTGATTTCTTGCTGTCATGGTTGTGTATATACAGAAAAATTTTGGAAACCATCAAATCAGATGAATTAGGACTTTTTCCACAATATCATAAGAAATTATACTCAAACCTATGGTCTCCTTTTATTGGTTTTATCATCAAAATTTTCATTGGAATTTTTAAATTTAATTTTGACTACTTAATCGGGTCCCTTTTTTGTGCTATCAGGGATGATTACGACGGTTTTAGGAACAAAAAATGATAAAAGATAGATCGTGTTTGTTCTAGGTTAAAACATACCGGAGTTATCATTTTTAATATCTACTAAGCAGGTATTTTGGGAAATGGTAAATAACAAATGTCAATTGTATATGATACCAGGTACTATGTCTTCGTTTAAAAAAGCAGGGTGAATGATCTATTCACGTCAGCCAATATTATTCCGATATAGATCAGAATTATAGTATCGTTAGGAGAATGAGCATATCTAAAAAAAAGGTCGGCGTATTCTATTCACTGGAATGCTCATCGTTTCCCGGTTGGATAGACTTCTGGTACAACCAAGCCACCGGGACGTACTAACCATTGAAATGAATCAGGTAATTCATGATCTGAAGGTTTCAGGTATCAGTTTCTGTGAGCAGACTGACTGTACAGGCAGGTCACGGGGAGCCTGGAAAAAAGAGTATTAGTATTACTATAGTTATCCACACACCAGGTGAGTACATATATCTACACAATCATAGGGATTAGGATCATTCCGACAATTATTAACACACGTATCACATTGTAAACCCGACCCCTGTGCATTATCTGGAGCACTTTTTATTAACTCCATGAATACCCCGGTTGCGTTGAACGTTTTTGTATTTAGCTGACGGAGATTTTGCGTCTCCTGTGCATAGGGGCTCAGGAGTGTTCTGTCATAATAGTCAAGTGGTTGTACCTGAAGGGTAAGGGAGCGTTTATCATCTGAAAACGTGAGATTTTCAATTTTTACAATGGATGATGATCTCGAATCTTTATCATTAAAAACCACCACTGCGTCTATTGGAGTGGACATATTAGTCAAATAACTAACCGGAAACGATGTAGTATTACCGTCTTTAGTGATATTTACAACCGTGTCAGGATTAGAAACCGTGATTGTCATCATATCTTCAGTAGTATTGACAATCACACTCCCTTCTCCATGGAGGTATCCAAGGTATTCAGGACTATCTGCAGCACAGCAGATTCCTGTCAGAGAAAGAAGTAATACGAGAACAATGAGTCCGGTGCCCTGATATCTATCCATATTATCTTTTTACTTATGGTTAATTTTATTTCAAGGTTTTGTTTAGGTCATATTTTTGAACACGAAAGGAGTAAACCAGATTATATATCTATGGTATCAAATTTTGACCAACCTGCATGTAATTTTCATCAAAATTATGGTATGTGGTATCAGGAATACATCGTTTTGCCAGACACCCCGTGCACTACTTCCGCTATAATAAACCGGGCCATCGCCCCGGTTACCATGACGTGAAAAGGAGATGGCATTCTCTTCAGGGTATTCTTCTTCGGTCAAATTTCTAGTAACCGGTGACTCAACCCCTACACAAGTGATGTCGTCATCAGAACAAATTCTCCATCCCGGAATACCCACCTGTCCTGGGCTGGACCTGCAGCATGGTGAGAATCGAAGACTTTTGGGCCACTAACCCCGTAATACCGGGAGGCATCCAATCCTTTCCTGATGGTCTCTGCTGTTATCGTATGAGTATCACAGGCAGAAGGCAGGGCCTCTGTTACAACCTTCATGGAATCATATCCATATCCGGCAAGAGTCCGTGTGGGATCCTGATGAAACATCTTCTGATATGCGGAAACAAAGTGTTCTGATTGTATCCCGGGAACCAGGTTTGTATAAGAATCTATCGTGAAAAGTGAAAACTGTGAGAGCACATCAGAGTTCTCCTTCTCCAGACTGTTCATAAGGCCGGACTCAGACAATATCACCTGACCACGGAATCCTGCCTCTGACAGATTCCTGATGATGGGGATCTGACGATTATCATATACAATGAGAATAATCGTATCAGGAGCACTATCCAGGATTGAATGAGATAGAGCAGCATAATCGGTATCATCCTGACGAATCGGCTCTTTTCCGGAGACAGGAATAGATCGGTTGGTAAGATCTGACGCAATATTGTTCATGACTGATCGTCCATACTCGTCATCGCAGTACAGGATCGCAACCCGATCTGAAGAAAATGAGACCCATTTTCCAATAAATTCTGCCAGATAGAAAATTGGTGGATTAATCTGATAAAACCGGGGAGAGATCCCATATAATGCTTCTCCATTTGCCTGGGGAGAGAGTAGAACGGAACTATCGACTATTTTAGTCTCTTCAGCCATCTTCAACGTGAGTTTGGTAGAATATGATCCGATAACTACAGGAACTCCCTCACGTTGCATCTCCTGAAAAAGTGAATGTGACAGGTTTGGATCTCCCTGGTCATCTTCTATATGAAGTATAATTTTTCGCCCGTCTGCTGTATCTCCGGTATTGAACTCATCGGTTGCGACCTCAATGCCATGTAGGATATCCGTACCGATATTGCCTAAATCTCCACTCAGGGGGAGGATAACTCCGCAGGTGATTGTAGTATTATCTATAGCAGGGACTGGAAGTGGGGAGGTGATGAAGATGGGGAAGACGGTGAGAATTATTACGATGGAGAGAATGATGAGGATAGCGAAAAGAGAAACCGTTTGAAGATATGAAAAATGGTTGACATCACTCTGCTCATTATCTGGTGAATCTTTTTGCTCTGCTATATGAGAACGGTTGAATGATTGACTCATATTCATCCCAATGGCTATATCTTTGGAGTATATACTTTCACTGATGGTTGCCACTCGGTTATTGCAGATCGTAGAGTTCGTCATGTTACGCTCCGCTAAAAAAGAGTCCTGCCGGAATGTCCAATGATGCATTGTGCATAGAAATCGTAGGATGCGATGACCTGACATGGTAAAATATCTGCTGATAGAGCTGGCGAAGAGTTACAGACGAATCAGAGTTTTTGAGTCTGGAGATGAGCTCTGTAGTGAATTCATCAGATAACCAGGTTGAAAGTGCAGAGTCATATGATGCAGCTTTTGAGGTCTCATTCTGTGCTGAAGCAGTCATTACAATGACTCCCGGTGTTGTTATTGAATCAGCAATACCCCCGCTGAAACAGGATTCAAGAACAATGAGCATTCGCCCAAAAACCTTCTTCTCTTTCATCTTGTCTACAATTGAAGCGAACTCTTCAGGTGTAATCCGCTCACTATCATTACCAAATAAAATGTCTCCTCCCTGAGCTCCATGTGATGAAAGATATACCAGCACGGTTGAATTTTCATCAGATTGAAGAAGTGGTCTTCCATCAGATTCAGCCTTTTCAAAAAGAACATCCGTCAGTGTCTTTTTATCGACAGTTTCACCGATATAGTCCGGAATAGCCCGTTTCCGAACCTCCTCTTCCCCTGGTTTATGATATACCTCGCCAGGTCGGGTATTTTTTTTGTCTGCTGGTATATCGTCATAGATGAGGAGAATGATATGATCATCTGAAACGCCCTGGGATTTCAAATACTCATACATGGTCAGAGCATCAGCCTGATGCCGGTAATTTGTCCAGTCCCGGGAAAATGCTCCTATCACTGCCCAGAAATCACCATGAGATATGTTCTGGACTAAAGCTGTGGATATGTCGGTTGAATTATCGGCAAGACCTGATTTATTATCTGATTTGGTCAGGTTCTGATGCAGGACAGGATCTGAAACTATCTTCCCGTCTTCCATGCGATAGGTTCCATACCAGGGTTCACGCCGGTCAGTTCCTTCAGATTTGAACAGGAGTGGACCGGTTGCACCGGTAAAGACCGGAGTCAGTCCTTGCTGAATCTGCTTGAATGCTGATTGAAACCCCTCTTCTGTTCTGGGCATGAGGTCGCCTGATTCATTGGTCAAGATAGATAATGCTGCATTCATGGGAGATTTTTGACGATATGCAGTAATACGGGCCATGACACCGGATGCGACCAGCAGGGCATCATAGACCTCAGGAGCATAATCTGATTGACCATATTTTGATATCTTATATTCTTTTGAAAAGCCCGGATCCCATTCTTTGGACATGAGCATAAGGGTTTTATCTGGAATTATAGTTGAAAGAACGCTGATATTGTGTATATTCCATAGTCCTGATTCGAGGAGCTTGTGTTGATCTTGTGCATCAGGTCGCAGCAGGATCTGTCCCTCTTTGTCAACAGTAGGATAAATAAAATACGGAATGGTAGAAGAGTTCAGTTCTTTGAGAGTTTCTATGGCAGATCGTATCTCACTCCCTGATCCCGAATGGACAAAAATAAGGTAATCAGGACGTAGTTTACATAGCCGGTCTACTGCCCCGGCAATATCATCCAGTGTTGAATACTTTTCTTCGCCAGTGATAGTAATGTTATATTCAATCGCCCAATAGGGGATCCAGTCATAAAATGTATCGCCATATGTGCTGTTTATGGTAAGGAGGGCTACATTTTTTCCCCTGTTTTGTTTGATATGTTGGAGAAGCACTGAAGTAATATCACCATCATTTGATACCGTTCTCCAGACTGAACCGGTCCCTGCAAATGCCCGGTAGATCTCATCAGATGATGCAGACGGAGATATAAGCACCTTCTGTTTTTTAATAAATACGTCAGCAACCGCAAAGAGATCATCAGAGGAATACGGTCCGATTACAACCCTGACTCGTGGATCCTTTGCAAGGTCCTCAGCATATTTCATGAGATCCCCGGTACTGGTATCCCGCAGTATCAGCTGAACCGGTCTTCCACCAATCCCTCCCCCTTCATTGATCTGATTCTGAGATAACAAAAGGGCGTTATACAACGGTTGTCCTTCAGGTCCATTGAGAGGGAGAAGCACTCCGATATACAATGACCCGTCTTCTTCAGAAAGGACACAAGGAATACATACCGATATCGCACAAAAGAGAATCAGAAGAATGGTAGTTTTTTTGATGAATTGTACGTATGCCATATGAACATACTCTCTATCTATCTGTATTGAAGCACTTGATATGGTATAGATGCTTTGATATGACTTATTCCTGGTGGGTAGGGGTTAATGCTCGAAATGAACATTCACCTTGTTTATCTCCCCGGACCGGGTGACACTCAATGAATCAGAATGCTTTCTGACCAGTGCAAGTGCAAGTTGCAGAAACGAATCCGGATCTTCCATCAGTTCCTCATGGGAAGGCATATCCCGGGGAATACTAATCTGGTCTCCCTGGTATTCGACGTGGATGTCAAAGTTATACTCATCAAATGAAAGCGTTACCATTACACCTTGTTTGAAGATCTCAAACGAAAAGCCGCTCTCCATCAGTTCGAGGAGGGCAGATCCGGCTTTTGTTGCAACATCCCGGCGGGCTCCCCACATCCGGGCATTCTTATCAATAAAGGAAAAGACCGTATCAGCCAGATCCTCATCATCAGGCATGATCCTGATGGTAGCATATTGCCTGATCCCGATCCTGAACACAAGAGTGAGCAGGATTGCGATAATGGTTGAGAGAGTCAGGGGAGACGTCAGGATCGTTGCGAGCCATGAGTATTCTGTCGGAAGAATCACACTGGAGAATGTACTTGCACCAAATCCAAAGACAAGCGAGATACCAATTGTAAAAAACCGCCTGGTATCCAACATCCTTGTCATCATCACCTCCATCCCGGTCATCACCATGTAACAGATAGAATAGATGAGGGCAGCCCCGATCACCGGAAGAGGCATGATCAGGAAAAAAGCAGAGACCGGTGGGAAGATAGCCAGAAAAACAAGGATGATCCCTGCAATAATGCCAATCCTCCGACTTGTTGCACCGGTGGCAAGTGAGAGCCCGATGTTTCCGGAGGAAGTGCTCTGACCAAGGCCACCGATAGCTCCGCAGATGATGTTCGTCACCCCTTCGGTAAGGGTACCCTTGCTGTAGTTCTCCATATCTGACCGGATCCAGTCTGCATCATTGATCTTCTGACAGGACGTCAGATTTCCGATCGTCTTAAACACTCCGGCAAATGCAGCTATAACGAATGGAAGCAGTATTGAGGAGTCAAACGTCCAGGAGAGAAAGGTTGGCCTTGGTACTTCTATCAGGGGAAATGCCAGCGAGGTAAAGATCGATGATGCAGGGATCTGCCCGCATGCAAACGCTGTAATATACCCGGCGATTATTCCGATAAATGCAGGATATAGTTTCATCGATCCCTTCCCCCAGATACTTGCAATGACGATCACCCCGAGGGTAACGGTCGCAATAAACAGGTCATCTAGAAAGAATTGAGCCTTCAGATTCTCGAGTCCAAGAAAACTCTGAATCGAGAAGGGAATTGCAGATATCCCTGCCATGATGATGACAAGACCAGTAACCTCCGGAGGAAACAGGAACCTGAGCCTGCCGATGAACCGCGAGATTGCAACCTGGATCACACCGCTCGTGGCAGTCATGGCAGACATGAGACCAAGTCCTCCGAGGGCATATGCAGCAGTTGACGGTGGGATAAAAAACAGTGCTGCAAATGAAGGGCATAAAAATCCTGACCCGATGTATCGTCCTTTCAGTGACTGGAGGATGGTTCCGATCCCCACAGCCATGATGGTCATCGAGAGAAAGAAGCCGGCATCAGAGGTCCCCATCCCTGACGCCCTGATCAGAATGAGCGGAAACACAAAGGAGGTTGCAATGAGAAGAGCGTGTTGTAATCCTAGGAGAAAACATGGAACCGGCGGTGGTATCTCATCGGTTGTATACGTTAGTTCATATGACGGTTTCTTGGCAATGATCTATCCCTGCCGCCTGGTTTTGGTAACAGAATGATATCCGGCATCCTTGTATCTTCATCCACCCTGATCTATGAATCTGGGGAGTTACGATATGGAGTATCTTAAAATAGGAACTCAATATACTTAATTACCCTTCATTTGAGATCAGAGGTAATGAGGGTTTGTTCTGAATTCTCTCGAAAAATTGGCATTAAACTCCCGAAGAACTACTGGAGAGAGTATGACCTTCATTCACTGTTGTATAGAAGCATCTGCCCCTAATGAGAACAGTTGTTGAAAAAACGGTGAAAATTAAAAATAGTTTATCACACCCGGTTACGGTTTCTTTGCACGTTCAGATATCTTATTGAAGATCGATCCTCCAGAGTTTTGATATCCCAAAGGAATGTTTGTTGATAACTCACCTATCCTTTGAAACTCCATCGGTTCGTGCTCTCTCTGCTCAATGGGTTTTAAATGTCCTAATGTTACATTCTCTGATGGGATAGATATTGCCTGGGATGATGGAGGTATTGGTATAAAGTTGAGATCGATTGGATCGTTGATCTGGTGGATTTTCAAAGTAGTTGTAAGGGTATTCTCCGTGGTATCATTCTGGTGTTTGAGCAGTTTTGCTCTTTTTACATTTATACTTGCGATTTTATGCTCTTCGGCTGCGAGATCGTTCCTTTTTTGAATGCTGATTCTGAGTGTGTCATAGTTTTGCATAATAATATCCTCTAAATAGAAAGTAGTAATGTAACGTGCAATGAATTACATCTGGAATAATCGAATTAAAATGAAAATTATTCCAGAATGTGCTGTGTATCAGTGATTCCTTGTATAATGCAAAAATTCAGAATTATTCTTCAGATGTCTGCATTATACAATTATTCTGAACTCGGATATCTGATATGAAGTATTTCATACATATTCCAAAAATCATTATGAAATATCGGGAGATTCACATCAGAGTATAGGAATACATGTAGGAGGTTGTATATAGGTCTGTTTGTTGTTTACAAAATATACATCCTATGAATATCTTGGATCGTGAACAAAAATCATCTAATACCGGAATTATTTACGTATTCCCCCCGGGTTATTGTATCAGGTTTTATCAACCTTAAATCACTTCTTCCGGTTTCCTGCTAAAACCTGATGTGCTTTGATCTTTATCTTTGAACTGATCTGGTTTGCTTTCATTTGTGCCAGGTCTAACAATTTTTTACTTTTTACATCAGTGCTGACCTGTTTTCCCCTGTTTCTGGAAACTCCCAGAGTACCATGAACCTGACCATCCGGTTTATCTTCTGTTTCCTGAGTTGGTTTCATCCCGGTTTCCATTGTTTTTTTGTCTATACCCCGGATATTATCCTTGGATTTCATGGTGTGTACTCAATGGGTGCTGATATATACCTGTCCTGGAATTGCAGATTTTGCAACTCATCTGAACAGGATAGACCGTTCCTTTCAATACTACATGGTGAATCTGATCAGGTCAGCAGATAATGATTCTACAATGAGTATAATCCATCAGATTCTATAAGAATAATTCAGCATTTGAAAGATATTGCTGATATATTGCCTGATATAGTATTTTGAAGAACCACATATGACATCACCTAACCGGGATAGACCCTCCTGAAAACATCATATTTAGCACAAGATAGAGGGCCGTGTTCATATTATCACTTCAGTAAAAAATTACATTTCAATAGTCATTCAGGGAATACTCTTGCAATATGCAATGTGTCAGATCAAAAGAGGTCTCAAAATCATGGACCCGTGCGAATTCAGATTATTGGTGTAATCAGACAAACCGATTCTCTCTCTTAAATCATGTACCAAATTTAGTATTATTTATTCTCAAATATCCTTCCTTTTCACCCTAATAGACCGTAAAATATCTATTATCATATGATGGTTATGATATGTTCTGAATCAAAATAACAGGATTAATAATCTATTCACTTCTCATTATTATCTGTAGTTCTGATGTTGGTATCAGAAGAGATCATGTCATGTCTACGAGTGTGATTCTATGAGTAATACAACCATAAAGGCTGTCAGTATCCTTTTCGCTGTAATGATCATCGTCCTGCCGATCGGGTGGGCCCTTGTCTCAAACCAGCCGTCGAGCCCGTATGCTTCAACAGAGGTAAACCAGGTTCTTGATGCTCTAAAGGCTTCAGGACTTTCGTTCTGTGACAAGACCGATTCCACCTGGAAGGTAACCGGAGCTCAGGGAGGAACAAGTATTCTTATCTCGTCTGACTGTTCCAAAAAGTCATCAGATAAGGCAATATTTATCCACACTCAGAAGTTTGACTCTGCCCAGGATCGTGACGACGCTGTCAGACTCATTCAGAAGACGATAAACATGAACGACCTCAACGGTGCGGTTTATACCTATGGTTCGTTTGTTGTTGCAGTACAGGGTCCGACCGGAGGCCAACCAATTACAGAAACAGTAACCAAGGTAAAGGCAGCATTACAAAGATAACCATTTGAATACGAGGGTACTGACCAAACAGGACCCTAATCTTTTTTCAGCAGATCTGTTCAGGATGGGTTGCCTGATTCACTGAATATGTACTACCTGGAGGCTGACCATGTTTCTAAACCCGGGTCATAAGATATAACCCGGTTTCTAGAAAAGGAGACTTGTTGAACTGATCCCCTGGAAAAGCATGTCTGTGAAAAAAGGGGGTGTCCCGATGAACTCACGTTACAACAACTGCACCGGGAATTCTCAGACTTGCACCGTAGTTCTCATTTTTCACTGATAAAGTAACCGGATAGGAACCGGCTGTTGAATACTCATGTGACGGGTTCTGCAGTGATGAATGAGCCCCATCCCCGAAGTCCCAGTCCCATGTTACCGGATTACCAGTACTCTTGTCCCTGAAATCAACAATAAGCGGTGCATTTCCACTTGCAGGATATGCAGAGAACTGCGTCATGATCTTGCCCGGCACCGGTGTCTGGGTGGGCTCTGGAACTACACCGTCTGTAACGGTGATGTAATTGTTCCACACTCCATATCCTCCGGTCTGGTTATTCAGGGCACGTAAGGAGACCGTGTATGTTCCTGGAATATCATAGATGTGGACCGGATTTTGTGTGGTATTCGTAATACCGTCACCAAACTGCCAGTACCATGAGGTCGGTGACCCGAGCGACTGTTCTGAAGAGAATGAGACAGTCAGGGGTCTCTCTCCATACCGCTCTGATGCATTAAAGAACACATGAACCTGACCCGGTGTTGGATTTCCTATTGCCTGGATATCATGGTCGCTGGTTAGATTGGTAAACGTCCAACTGGTCACGTTTCCTTTAGATTCATAATCTACAATAACATCAGGCATATCTGCCCCGGGTTTTGGCTGGGTGATGAATGTCTGGTTCGTGTATGACCGGTATGAATTGTTACCGGCAGGAACAATAATGGCCTGATCATTTGCGGTAGCGTTGACTGTAACCGGTTTGAGTGGAACAAGTGGTGCAGTATCGTTCACCGGGGGTAAAGTCACGAATGGAGGTGTAATAAATCCTGATACATTAGGAGTCTGCTGATCTGACCATCCTGTTCCGGTAAGGTTACTCCAGTAATTGCCGGCAATAAATGGACCACCTACAACATTCGTCCCCCGCACCGGGCCGGAAGGGTTTGTCCAGACATAGGAGTAATTGCTGAAATTGCCGTAACCGCCAATATTGTTCACACCTCCGAAATAATTATTATAGATTTCTCCAATCCCTGGTCCGGTTATTGGTTCATAATAAAAATCGCAAAGGATCATAAGATCATCTCTGCTCGAACCATTGATCTGATTTCCGGTAACAGATATATTATAGAACGTATCATCGATTCCTATTCCAAATAACGCATTGGTTACGATATTATCGTGTGCCTGTGAGTTATTGCCAAAGCATCCTATGCCATAGAGATTGGTATTCCTGATGATATTTTTGGATATAGTTCCATTATCATCACCCATAAGGATACCATAGAGATTACTTGAATAAATTCTATTGTTTATCGCGTTGCCGTTCTGTTCATAACACATGATACCATATCCATTGTTATATAGTGTATTCTCTGAAAATGTGGTGTTTTTACCCTCAGAACGGATCCCATATCCATATTCATCCTTTGTGTCAGAAATGGTATTCCCGGTTATGGTAGTATTAGGCCCGGTTGAAATCAAGTTATCATAATTCTGACTGATGATATTTCCATCACAGGTACCTCCGTTACTTTGGAATATGACTCCGTAATCCTGATTATTATGAACTGTATTCTTACGGAATGTCAGATTATCTCCGGAACTAACAAACCCGTATAGATTATCATTGAATGAATTCATCTCTACGGTCATGCCATCTCCATAGAGACTATACAAACCCATATAATTTTCCAAAATCGTATTCTCTGACACTAGAGCATCTGGACCAAATATGTATACTCCTATACTGGTATTCTTCAGAGTATTCTTGTGAATTGATAGATTTGAGGTAAAGGCGACAACACCGGCATAGCTATTGTCAGTCCATGAATTATTTGCGAGATATATCTTATCACCGTAAGACCATAGACCATAGGCAAATGTTTCGATATTGAAAAAGTTCCTGACCGTAGTATTATTTACATCAGATCCTGTTGCGATTCCTAAATTAGTAGTATTTCCAGTGATTGTCTGTGCATTTCCATCAAGAACAACATCTGATGTTCCGATAGTTATTGCAGAACTGTTCCCTGTTGAAAATCCACTCTGCAGAGTGTAGGTTCCAGGTGAATATATGTAGTAACTCTGGTCTTTTCCGGTGGTGTTGAAGTACGAATATCCGCTTCCTTCAGGAGTCGGAGTTATCGGGACAAGGATAACATCTCCCATCGTGGTCATCTTGGTATCTGCGAATGAGAGCGTGGATACAGACGGATCTTTACTTTGTGTTATGGGTATTAAATTTCTGGTATCAGAGATATTGATCGGTGGAGGAGGAATTGAAAAGGTACTCGTCTCCTGAAGTAATATCCGGGGATCATTCAGATCGGTGGTATTGATACCGGGTGGACTGTTGGCAGGTTCTGCAGTACAGACAAAGACCCCACATGCCAGAAGTACCAGGAGACAGAGGGATATTTTTTTGAGTCCAGATTTTGAATGCATCAGGGACCACCACTCTTTGTTGTAAAGTCTGGTCTGTAATGTTCATGAAAGGGGTTTGCCCTTTGTTTATTTATCCGAACAGTCTGATTGGTCCGGTGCCATGTGATGTCGTTCATTCCATTCATCAATCCATCTCCCATAAAGCAAATCCAGAAGAGATATGCTATTGGTTAATCACATTTCCAATAATATAAAATTATGTATTTATATTAGAAATTCAGGTGTCAGGAGGAATTTCTGGTCAACATGGGAACAGGAATATCTGGGTCGAATCGTTGGCTCAATCAGGTGTATCGAATCGGTCTCCAGATCTTAATTTTGACCGATGCTCATTTGGCTCAAAACTCCTGAATCGGTATTCCTTTGTGGAAGTCACCGTCCTGATTTGAGTTTTGAGATACGTTCTTTGAGTTCAAGGGGCTTGACCTGGAACAACCATCAGGGCATTATGTTTTGGATTGTACCACCGGCAACATAGATACACAATATTCATGAAGATCTTTCTGTCATGGAAACTGTTCAAGAACTCTGTTGACCTCCTGCATGAGTTGGGGACGTTGAAACGGTTTCAGAACATATCCTTTAGCACCACAGGATATTGCCAGTTTTATCATTTTTACCGATTGAATTGCACTCACCATCAGGATTCGGGCATGGGGATCATAGGCCATGAGGGTTTTAAGTGTCATGATCCCATCCATCTTTGGCATAAGAATATCGAGAAGCACGATGTCAGGACGGTTCTGTGTGTATTCAAAGACTCCCTGATATCCGTCTTCTGCCATCCCTATCACCTCATGCCCTTCATCTGATACAATAGCCTGGAGCATGGTCCGCATAAAGAGGGTATCATCGACGATGAGGATCTTTACCATTGTAACAGTCACCTCATGCTGGAGGGATCAGGAGAAGAAATGGTCTGGTTCGTTCCAGTATCTGTATCATTCTGGTCTTTCTTTCCTGAATCTCCAGAAGTACTGATTGAAAGATCGTCATCACCCTGGGCCCATCGGGTGACGTTAAGGTTCATACCCATAATTCCAAGAATGCCATCATGAAGTCTGACAGGTCTGAATGAGTCTATGATCCATTCGGATCCATCTGATTCGATGAACTTCTTGTCATTCCCCCGGGTTTTTCCATGAAGGATGAGGTGGAGGCTTTCTTTCCAGTAGAGTTTCGTATCCTCAGACAATGGCAGGTCAGGTATTGGTCTTCCAATAAGATTACCATATTTAGCCAGATGTTTTGAGTTCTGGAGGATTATCTCCCCTTCCGGATTGAGGACCCATATCTCTGCAGGATAAGAGTTCAGTATCGAATCAAGAATCTCCTCCTTTTCAGCGTATGCTTCTTTCATGATAACCTGCTCGGTGATATCAATAGAAACACCAACGAGTCCGGATATCTCCCCGTCTTTATCGACGACCTGGCGTTTTTTGGTAAAAAAAGATCGGGTGTCGAGATTCGGCATGGTTATCTCTTCCTGGATCTCAAGTTGCTCTACACCAAATTTGAGCAGCAGGTCGTCGGTCTTTGTTCGCTCATCTGCAACCAGACTCGAAAAAAGATCCTCCTCCCGTTTCCCCTGGATCTCTGTCTGTGGTACTCCGACCAGGTCTGCAAACATCTCATTGGCATGGATATAGCATCCATCCTTACTTTTCAGGTACACGACGCCGGGAATTGTAGATAGAATAGTCTCCTGGATTTTTCGTTGAACAACACATTTGTCTGATACTTTTTTCAGGTTTATGTGCGTTTTTACCCGGGCGAGCAATTCCCTGAATTCAAAGGGTTTGGTAAGAAAATCACTTGCTCCAAGTTCAAATGCAAGTTCCTTATCAGCACACAGACTCACACCGGTCAACATGATGATAATGATCTGTTTTAGAGCCGGATCTCCTTTAATCGCCTTGAGGACGTCTATTCCATTCAATCCGGGCATAATGATATCAAGGAGGATAAGATCAGGTTTTGGATTCTCTTGAAGATACTTTAATGCCTCTTCTCCGTCTGATGCTGAATTGACAAGATATCCTTCAGTTTTTAACACCGTTGTCAGATATTCCTGTATCGCGTTATTATCATCAACGATCAGAACCGATGCAACATCATCCATGATTATATCCCCTTGGCTTTGATTCACTAATATATTCTACCTTCTCACGAAATACTCACAAATGAGTATTCCTCTGGAAAACACCAGAATCTGAAATAAAATGGTCTATGCTCATGTACATACGCTCTTTCAGTAATGGTGTCCGGCAACGATGGATTGCACAACCAAATATTAGATGTCAGATATGAGATCATTACGCGTATCGTCAGAAAAACGTGTGAATGATGCGATCTCTTTCTCCATCAGCATGTATTCGTAGAGACTTTGCATATGGGTTCACAGAAATAGTTCTCTCATCAAGGATATCTTGAAAAACTATCCGTTTTTCACAGGTACCAGTATCTGAAATAAAATAGAGAGGTGAGCGTTCCCGGCGATTTCATAGAAATTTCCTCCCTGGTTACGAATTCCCATGTTCGATCTTTTGGCACGAAATCACAATAGTATATAAAAAATGGGAAAAATGAACGGATATTGTTCTGACGAGTTTATACCTGTTTTGTCAGATTTAGACAATATCCCTTGGCACTGATCTTTTCGTCCGTGCATTCTCCTTCTATTATATTCATCCCGTCATCTGAAAGTGAAAAAGTATCATTTTCTGGTGAAATCCATGTCATGGAGACGGTCTTTTTATCTGCTGATGTCGTCCCCTGTAGCAGACCTCCATGATGTAAAGCGTTCAGAAGATGGTAATCTCCGGTAACAGAGGTAGTATTCTGAGTAAGGTTTAGAAGACTATTGTTACTAACCCAGATTCCGGTCCATTCCTGATCAGATATAACAGTGGTTCCATTCCTGGTTGCATTGAACGTGTATGAGAATAGTTCAGTACCAGTATCTAACGAATCTGTGGTTCCGGTACCGTAAAACATCATCTTGTCTTCTGAAAGATTCATGGTAAGTGTCCCGGTCTCAGTCAATACGCTCTGGAGTGTCTTGCCATCTTCTGAAAGAGTACCTGCAAGCCGGAAGGGCATTACTACAACACCTGGATCAGATACTGTAGTTATCCCGTTGATGACAGAACCGTTCTGAGAAAGAGACAGAGAATAATTGGCATCGGTCCATGTACCTTGCCATGGAGAATCCTGATGAGAAGAAGTGACCGGTTCATCGGCATACACACCACCGAAAAATGAGCAGACTATGATTAATATTATTGCACGGATTAGATAAATCCCTGGACGAGAGGTCATATCTGATACTATGGTGGATCAGTGGATAAATAATACTATATGTGTTGTCACGGTTGAGAGACTGATTCCGGGAAGACTCAGGGTAACCGGATGAATCAGTTCCGTAAAATTGAAAGCATTGTCAGGAAGATGAGAGGATCATTCTCTACAGATCCTTACCGGAATCATTACGAATAACGGATGTCTTCTCCTTCTTTTGTGATATTTGTAATATATCAGTTAGCAATGACGTTTCCTTCAGCTGTATAAGAGGCCCGGAATGCAACTCATCCTTTCGGCAGTTCCTGGTTATATGGCAGACTCGTGATACCCAAATGTGATCTCCTTTTCCCAATGGGAAGATCCCTGAGAATCAGAATATCTTATAGCACCGAAACATTCCACGCTTACCACTATTTTTATCAGATGGCATATCCATCTCAATAAATGGGTTCAGGATCAAAAAAAGAGTGCCTGAGTCAGACACAGGGTGAATATCTTCCACTGATCACGACATACTGAACACCGTCACTTCCGGTAATAAGCCGGTAGTAACTCTCTTTTTGAAATATTCCGGAGAGTGTCGGATGGGAGATGAGATACTGTTCCCAGCCGGTTCCCTGATCAACAGCCCCTTTGAGTATCTCATTACGGTACATCTTACCGGTCACATCCCCTTTCCCTGACATGTTTCTCCCGATCACGTCCGGGTTTCCGGCATCAGCCAAGTTTGTTCCATTGAGTGAGTATACAAAGACATACAGGCCCGGCGTCACTGGATCTTTGTACGGAGCAACCATTGCATTTATCTGCTCAAGGGTTTGTGGAGTATTTTGAGAAAGTGCATCTGATGTTATATTCACGAGATCAGTCACCATCTGTGGGCTTATATCAGACTCAACACATCCCACTGGCTTGTATCTATAGATGATCTGCTCATATTCTGAAGATCCAGTCTCTGATCTGTTAATTTTCAGATTTGATATCGTGTTGTTTAATTCGGCAACAAACCCGGGATCTGTATTTTTATTGAAAGCGAAATATTCGTCAATTGCTCCGATTTTCATGATCGATGAGAATGATTTTGGATCATCTGCATATTTGGTAATCATTGACTGGCCGGAGAGTTCGCCATAACTCCATGCATCTGCAGTTCCATTCTCAACCATCATGATTGCCTCCTCTGGAGAGGATACCTCGATGATCTGATCAGGTGTTGCCCCGGCATGTTCTGCCATGCTTATCCCGGAATCATTCCGGATTGCCACAATCCGGTATGACTGAATATCCGGGATCTGTGGACTATCGTTCGTCGAGATTCCCCAGAGTACCTTGGTGTCGCTGATGATCGGTCCGGCCCATACAAACTGGTCTTCCCGCTGAGGAATCCGGCCAGTGCTAAACACAAGTGTATTGTTTCGCGTCAGAGTTGTGTTATATCCCTCTGCCCAGGGTAGTATTTTAATTGAATCACGAGGGATATCAATACCCATATGGCTGAATGCTGACTCAAGGAAGTCTACAGAAATACCTTTCAGGGTCCCATTATCCATGTAATTATAGGGTGGAAACTCTTCTGTCAGGATGAGAAGATCAGAAGGAGCTGATTGTGCCATCATCCCTGGTATGATGAGAAATGGTATGAGGATTGCCAGAATTAGCAGTCTTTGCTTCATAGTTATACATAAGAATGCTGGTTACTAGGTAATCTCTGTTTTTACTCATTTTCCAAACCCTGATTCTATCACATCACGTCAACTAAGATAATGGAGGATTGAATCAAGAAAAGATCTGTTCCTTAACATTTGCCTGAAACTGATTTTTGGATAGGTGTTCTGCTTATTTCTGGAAAATGATGAAGGGTGAAAAATATGGGTATTTCTTGTAATGATTGTCTGATATACAATCAGAGGAGTAACCCTGCTATCACCAGTGTCGGGAGCAATGTGATCAATGCTATGTGTGGTGCATATGCCGGTGAAGTCTGGAAATTATACTTCAGGATCGGACACATCTGGGTATATGCTGTGATCACTGCAATGAACTGGAGAACTGCTGCCAGGTAATACACACCAGAGTTACCTGAAAGAATGGCTGCCAGGGTAACAAGGAGTGCAAGAATGAGCGTTCCGAAATGGGGAGCAAGGCTCATCCCCTGCATTCTGAATACGATAAATCCGGTCACAATGCTGCTGACAATCACAGACAGTGATATGATAAAGAATATCTGTTCCATGGTAATCCCTCAGAAATTCACGATACTAAATCCCGGATCAGACAGTAACTGAAGGTATGTTGCAGCACCTGCAATCTTCACGCCATCAACGAGATCTGAATCGGTAATTCCCCTAAATGATACACTGAGCTCACAGGCAAAGACCATGGCCCCGGCATCAAGTACTTCCTTCATCAGAATATCCAACCTGTTAAATGCCGGGTGCTTGACTGTTGCAGCATTTCCAGCCCTGGCAAGGCTTACACCGTCCATGAGCAGAAATATGGTGACCGGTTTTCCCATACTCTGGGCTACCTTTGCAAAGAGAAATGTTGCATACGCCCGTTCGGCATTCCCGGTACCATTGCTCTGAACTATCAGCACCTTGTCTCTCTGAACATATGGTCCGGGTGATACAGGTTTCTCAGCCTTCTCAACCACGAGGAAATGCTTACCGTCTGCCACTCCTGAAGAGATGAACGTTGATCCTGCCGATGTCACAGCAACTGATATATCATGAACTGAATCCTCATTTGCAGTAATGATCTTCAGCCGCTCACCGGTTGCCATATCCTTAAGCAGTGATCCAACGGTGATAACCGGTCCCGGACAGACATCTCCACAGACATCAACTTCCTGCGTAGTCTGGCCGGAAGGAATAAACCGGGCCGTTGTATCGCTTCCTTCCTTTTCTGTCTCCATAGAGTATCCAAACGCCCGTGCAACCTGTTCAAGTCCATCAGTCCCTGCACTGATAACGAAGCGAAATTCTTCTTTCTCATCAGCATTTTTCAGAATATTTCTGATAAGGAAAGAGAGATTTGGCTGCTTTATCCCGTGCAATGGGATTACTCTCATCTGAATTACCCCCACTTCTCTTTAAAGACCTTCAGTGCCTGGACCATGGCTGGAAGGTTCCTGGCCGGAACGCCGATAATGACTTCATCATCAGCTATCCCGGAGTTTTTACGTGATCCATTGCAGCCAAGGGTCATATTCAGAACACCCCGCTCTTTTACTGCACTGACTGCATCAGCACAAATTGACTGAATTGCCGAGTAGTCTGCTGCTATTCTTCCACCTTTCTCATTTAGATATGCCTGTGACAGACGGAGTGCCTGTTTTGGATTGACAATCAACACAACTGAGTCAGGTTCGAATTCGGCTGATTCCAGAGGAGAATACACGGAAGCATAATACGAATCAGAGACTTTCGGAATTGAAGCCATCGTCTCTCTGGCACCTTCCGGTGTCTTGAAGTTGCCAAGTTTCAGGTAAAACTCCCCGGTGGCAATGGTTTCAGGCATCGGCTCAAGACCAAGGACTGCTGCTCCGCCTTTGCAGAAATGCTCGGACTCTGTCGCATACCCTTTTGTTCCCTTGAGTCGTGCATCCTGTACAAACTGGCAGTGTCTGCTCTTTTCTGGCATTTTTTCGTACCCTGCCGGAATATCTGCAGGTCCTTTTGCCAGCTTAACCGCGACCGGGCTCCCCTTCATTCCAAGCAGTTCCTTGAGTTCCTCGGCAATCTGTGTATATATCATAATGAATCTCCTCACCGTGAGTCATCTCGATTGACTACTTGGTGCAACTATACTGTATAGTATATGTTGATTTATAGATGTTGGTGTAGGACATCACAGCAAGAAATTATAGGTGTGGATAGTGTAAACTATACAGTATAATCTATGGGCGTACCTCTCGTTGAAACTGAATATCTTATCCTCTCATACATCAGGTCACACTCTCCAGAGGAGTGCATGCTTGACAAGATATCCCTTGGAACCGGTAAAAGCAGGGCTACTGTTCTCAAATATCTCAATACATTATATGCACAGTCGATCCTGGATTTTAAGATCATAGGAAGGAACAAATTATGGATTATTCGTGATACAACAGGTGCATTTGAACAGGAACAACCAGCATTTCTGAGCAAGAAAAACCAGGATACCCTTTCATCACTCGTCGCGTATGCATCCGAACTTCACGATCTTACTGTCAGGAGAATGGAACTCACACAAATGCTGGATACCAGTGACCGGGTGATTCTGACAATCTCCTTACATTTAACAATTATTGCTGCGAATGAACTCTTCCACTCTCAATTCCCTGATGTATACTCTGTACAGGACATTATCCCTGAGGAAAAGATGAGCCTGTTTGATCATGGTTTCAGATCTGCCTGTAATGGTGAGACTGTTGAGATGGATATTGATTTCAAGGAGAAAAGCGGGCTTATTCGGATGTTCCGGCTCTCACTGGTTCCATCAAAAGAGAAGAAAGGACCGGGCTATGTGGTTGTCATCGGAGAGGACATCTCATTTCAACGGACGAAAAATGAGCAGGAATCTCTGTTATACCTGATTAGATCTGCTGCAGGAATTGATGTCGAGAAGGATCTCTTTCCATTCATGATGTCCGGAATACATGATTCGCTTCTTTCGTATCGCAAGGGATTTGTGTTCGTATCTGGTCATACTCTTGCATATAGTTCATCAGAGACCCCTCAATCAATCCTGGATATGATCTATCCTCATATTGACCGGGCATCTGAGCTCTGTCAGACCCAGGTAATACGTATACCCGGTTCAGAGAGGATCATTGGGATGTGTGATGGCTCTCTTTCAGATATAATGTATTGTATCATTATTCCTCTTATTGAAGGAGAACAGTCCATCGGAGCGATTGTTCTGTTCATAGAACATAATGTCAGCCGGGTTCAGGTTGATAATGTCGAGATTATTGCAGATGAAATTGCTAATTTTCTTAAAATTCAGCACCTGGAACATGAGCGTTCAGAACTAATCCATACCCTGGAAGCGATGAACCGTATATCTGAAATTCTAAACTCTGATAGTGATGAGGAATCCCTGCTTGGAAGGACGATTGATAGTGCCATGGATATCCTCGGATTTGATGTCGGGTGTGTATACCTGATGGATGATAGTATGGACTTATCGCCGGTTGTTCAGCGAAACATGCCTGATAAACTCAGGGATCTCTGTATGTCCGGCCATTTTTCATCTCTTTTTACAAAGGCATGTGAAACAAACTCAGTATTACTCATACGCGATATTGATCCGGAATTTTTAGCACTAGGTCCTGATATTAACCATATTGGAATCAAAACAATTCTTATTCTACCGATACGTGTTGGCACTACCATTCTCGGACTTCTGAATATGGGAAGCAGAGAAGAGAAGATCTATCATAAAGGGAGTCTTGAGAACATCTCATCGCTAGGTATGCAACTAGGGATAGCACTTGAACGGACAAGATTTGCACATGCTGCACAGTCAGGTCACCAATCATCTGATGCATAACATCCACGTGAACAATTCTCTTTAGGAAATCCTGAAGGGAAGATACTCCATACTGGATAATCAGTCGATAATTGAGTTGGAGATCAGATTCAAAAAAGAGTTATGAATTTACTGGAACAGCATTCTGATTATATGGAACCCGTTGATAGATCAGTGTGTTGTCAGAACTGTCAGTTAATGTTAATTCCTGATTTGCATTCACCAGATAACTGGTTGCTCCGCTCAGGATCTGGATATAAATTTGTTCAGTGTTTTCACCGTTTGCACATGGTTTTGGTGAGGGCATTTCAGTCTTGGTGGCGATTCCCTGACCAAACTTCGTTTTAGATCCGGTAAGGGAATATGAACCCTGATAATCATTACATCCGGTATACCCGATGATCTGAGAATTATTCTCAAATGTAATCATGGTTTCAGGATTAATTGTTTGAACTATCGCCGTTCCATTCTGATCTGACATAAGTTTCAGATACCAGGTTCCCTCAAGTGCAGGATCTGAAACTGCCTGTTTCACAGGTGTTGAAGGTATCACGGTCTCGGCCTGTGTTGGTGTGGAGGTGATACTTACAGTAACCTCCGGCTGGGCACTCTTCGCTGGAGCCTGGTTTGTACAACCTGCAACCATCACAACAAATAGTAATCCCAGAATTATCCAGACAAAAGAAACCTTCATGCATGATGGTTAGGTAACAAGTCTTAAAAAGCCTTATGATTGTGAGATCCTGAAATTGATTGGCCCCGCTGTGACATCGTCTATCATATACATCCATTCAATTGATTGTAACTATCGGATAAATCGTATCCAATCGGCGAGGCACATTGATGGGGGGCATATTCAACCGGCCACTACCTCTCATGGAAATCAGGGAATACAGGATCTGGATCACCGGATCCAGGTAATTTGGGGTGGTTTTTTATCATGAGGCTCCGGTTTCTCATCAGGATATCCGAACACGATTGTCCCTATCGGAGAATATCCCTCAGGGATCTGAAATCCGGCCATGATTTCAGGATTATCATATGCAACCTCTGTTGACCCGATCCAGCAGCTCCCGATTCCCAGAGCATGTGCAGCGAGCATCATGTTTTCTGTACAGAGTGAACAGTCGATCTCCCTGAACCGGCTTGTACTCTTCCCGATTACCATAATCATTACCGGGGCATGATAATAGATCGAGTATCCGTCACTTTGCAGCAGTCTCCGGAACTCATCAGACATCCCGTCATCAGACATCCCGTCATGAGCGTCCGTCATCAGGGAGATCATGATGGGTTTGCAGTAATCGGAAACCTTCTGCATGAATTCACTGTTCTGAATAACAATGAACGCCCAGGGTTGAAGGGCAAGAGCTGATGGAGCATATGTTCCTGCAAGCATAATCCGGGAGATAACGTCATCAGGGATCTGATCTGGTTTAAATTTCCTGATACTCCGTCTGGTCATAATACAATCAAGTGGTTCCATTGTAATCATGATATAGGTAAAACCCTGTTACAAATTTAATAATATCTGTTTCCTTTCCACCGGGTTCAGGTATACATGCCCATCTTCGGTTTTCTGATTGCTGATACGATTGTATTCGTATACGAATCCTGCATTTCGCTGATATATTGAAAAAGAGAGTTCTACCGGGTTAGCACATGAATACCTCTTAATCGATAAGCAGGAGTGTAATCCTGTCCGGGGGGATGGGGCAGGGAAATCTGATTGTCACACCAGCGGATTCGGCGGTCTTGATTATATTTATCCCTACCGCTTCGATAGAATACCTGAGCTGTGACGGGTGCATACATACTCCTCCTTTCACGTTGCATGTTCTGCAGAGATCACAGCAGTCAACAGTAAAAGCGAGAGCAAATGGATATCCTGCCTCAAATGCCTGTCGTTCAATCTCAAGCATAGTATTATGGATTGTCCTTGATTCTTTGTTTAAGGCATCACTGAACTCTGCTGTTTTGGCTTTCACAGCCTGGGGGACTGTCGGATCTGATCTGTTTCGGAGAAGTACGTGAACAATCCCTGACTCCGCTTCAACAGCAGAACGAAACCTGATAAGCATTGCATCCTGATACTCCAGGAGCATCTTTCGAAAATCTGATATCGATGGGGCAAACGGAGGACAAGCAAAACTATGCCCGTACGATGGACACCCGGTTCTGCATTTCAGTTGTACCCGGTCTTCAACAACAATATCAGATGAGCGGATCGGAATAGCATCAGTTGCTCCAGCTTTCATCGCCGCTTCAATGAGAGATAAATAAACTTCTGATATCTTGGTGGTCATACTCGTGGTATTGATTTGTCCTTGTTCATATCAGAATTTTTCATTTCCATGGAAGAGATTGCGATCAGTATTCACTACCTAAATGGTGATCCTGGCTCTTTTGATGTTTGATAATACACTATTTAGCATAGATAATTACACCTGAAATACCTCGATTTCAAATAAATTCAACGTTCTCTTATACTCTTTCCTTGATGAGTCTATCCGGTGAAGTAGTATAAATCCGATTCATATTTCTATCTGATTTGAGCATGATTTGCCATCTCATCTATTCACAGGACAGTCTCATAGAGAGGAAATGAAACAGCCCTCTTTTTTTTATACGATGATCCGGTCTCTGAAAGATCGATGGCACATAATGCAGTTCACGAAGAAAAATTGGTTATATTATCTGACAGTGATCAGATCCTGTTTCACAACAGAACCACTATACTTACTATTCAGGGCAATCAATGTCACAGTATAACTCCCAGATGTTGTGTATGAATGAGTTGTATTTTGTGAAATTGATGATGATCCATCTCCAAAGTCCCAGATCCACGAGATCGGGTTCCCTGAACTTTTATCTGTAAACTGAACAGACACCGGTGAACTTCCTGATGTTGGAGATGCATCAAACTGGGCTGATATTTCACCAGGGATTGGAGTTGGAGTTGGCTCCGGAATGACTCCGTCTGTAGCAGTGATGAACTTGTTCCAACACCCATAGCCACCTGATTTATCATTTATTGCTCGTAATGAAACTGTATATGTTCCGGGAGCGGTGTAGGTATGATTGGGGTCTTTTAATGTACTATCATTTCCATCCCCAAACTGCCAGTACCATGATGTTGGCAACTGGATTGAACTATCATTGAACTGGACGGTCAGTGGTACTGGTCCATATCGTGGAGAAGCATTGAAGAATACCTGAATCTGGCCAGGAATTGGTTCCCCTAACGCCTGAATGGACTGATCGTCTGATAAATTCGTAAAAGTCCATGATGAAACTCCGCCAACAGATGTGTCATTTACGAGAACATCATTCAGGAGTGACCCGGGCCTTGGTTGTGTTATGAACGTCTGATTTGATTGAGATGGATATGTGAGATTTCCCCGTGGGACAATCTTGCTCCATTGATTGGATGATGAGTTAATTGTAAAATCCCGCCTTTGAAATGAAGCCGCAATAGACTTGTTGGAAGTCACAGAGGTGAAGGTATACTCAAATGGTGAATCCTGTGGTCCGAGGCTTGTTCCATTTATTGCAACATCTGTGATGGTGTATGAATCAAGGGCTGTTATCTCAAATGACTGGTTATATCCTAGGTATACTCTGATATTTCCTGAAGGACTGATGCTGCCTCCAGTTCCGGCTGTGGCAGTAATGATGTATGATGGGAAATTCACCCTGAATTTTACTGATATCGTATGATTTGCCTTCACATTTGGGAATGTATAACTCGATACTGCTCCCATACTGACATCATCAACCAATACATCATCGATGAGCATTCCAAGGTTGGATCTGATTGTAAAGGTCTGGCTGGATCCTGAACTGACTTCCACTAATCCGCTGGGAGTGATCCTTCCGCCACCTTCGGCTGTTGCATTGATGAAATATGAACCTGATGAGCTGTTACCCAACGGTTTTAGGATTCCCCCGTTCTGGAGTGAATACGTTTTGTTAGCAAGGTAGGAATTCGCAGAGAGATTGGGGTTATAAGTGACCGTATATCCATTCCCGATAATATTTGAGATCGAAGTACCCGATATGGCACTACTATCCTGGAATGTCGTCAGAGTAGAGTTTCCTGATACATTCCAGGAACTATCAGATGTTAGCGAGAGTGCTGAAGAGTTGATCTGTGCTGAAAGAGAAGACCTACCAGAGAGATTGGCAGTGATTGAACTGATGGAATCTGTGGATAGAGAGCCATTGAGTGTGACATTATTAGAGTTGAATACTACGTGTCCCCCATTATCTCCGGTGGTTCCCCACCTGGAGGTAGCTGCTGCCCTGATAAGAGTATCAGAACTTACGCTGGTATGAACATTGGACAGGGTAATTGTGGCATTCGTGTTAGTGACAAAGAAAGCAGGACCAGCCTTTGATGTGAATGAACCTCCATCCATCACAAATGAACCAGTTCCAACATCTGCATCACCAGAGGTACTCTGGTAGATCATAACACCACCATAGTCTGCAATACCTCCTGTTAATGTAGAATTTGCAAGTGTTGCAGAGTTCGCTCCCTCTATAACACATGCCTGTGCTCCGGTTGAATTGATTGATCCATTCGATACTGTAATCGTTCCGGTTGAGTATATCCCGGGAGAGTCTGTTCCTGAACAGGATATTGTCCCCCCGACTGCATGTACATTCCCCCCACCCCGGTCAGTTGCAAGAGGTGCAGCATTTGTTCCTGAAGTTATGATTGAAACATTTGAAAGTGAGAGTGAGGCCCCTTGTGTTGCCATTACACCGTGTCCACCATTCCCGGAGGCATGAATGGTCACATTTGTAAGATTAATGGATGTCGCGGAACCTGTCGGAATCGCGGCATTTGCTCCGGTTCCTATGGTGTTTATGGTTCCTCCAACCATATTCACATGACTTCCATTGTTTGCAAGCAGCCCTCCGTTCAATCCATAAAAACTGCTATTCTCCTGCGATGATGTATTCCCTGTTGTATAGAGCGTACAATAATTCAGAGATAGATTGCCGAAATTTGTGACATATACTGCAGATACATCATCAGTACCCGATGTATAGGTACTGCTTGTATTCACTGCTGTTATGTTGTTTACAGTGTATGATCCACTTAAAACATAGGCTGATGCTGGAAAACAGCCGAGAAGAGATACGATAAAAATCAAGGTAAATATCAGAAAGATCTCATGCCGACGTATGAACATGCATTACTCTACTTTTATAATATGATAATAATATCGATGCAATCTGGGAGAATAATGGAGTTTGTCCTCTGAAAATCATCTCACTCGATGCCCTCTGGATAATGCAGATCTAAATAAGAAAACATTTAATGTCAACACTCAAATGTTGACTGGAAGACTATTGATATATTCAGGAGATGTGAGAAGTATCAGATATCAGGCAGATTATCAGATACATCGTCCAAAACGTCTCTAGATAGAATATATCAATAATCTGTGATATGTTTAAAACAAAATGCCTATCTTGTTTTCATACATATCGTATACTCGGGAGGAACGATGTTACAGATATTATTATCTCCGAAATCATTTTTCGAAACATGTGCTGGATCTGAACCATCCTTAAAAAAACCCGCATTGATCATCTTTCTGATGTCAATATTTACTGCAGTCAGCGGGTATCTGATCGGTGAACTTACCGGAAAACTCCTCTCCGGATTCATGGAAGGGATAGGCCTCATCACGGCAATAAGTACAGCCGTAACCTCATTCCTTGCTCCATGGTTCATCTGGCTCGTAATTGCCGTGGTTTTCATGGTCATGACAAGGATCCTGAAAGGGTCAGGGTCATTCAAGCGGTATGCAGAGATCGCCGGATACGGGATGCTTCCACAACTGATAGGATCGGTAATCAGTGTCATTCTTGCATTCTACTACCTTCCCCGTATTCAGGTCTCACCGATAAAGGTTGCAGATCCCACCCAGATCCAGACACTCATGACAGACTTCATGAAAAATCCCCTGATGCAGGAGTATACCCTGCTCGCGACCATCATGTCTGTTATCCTTCTGCTCTGGACCGCAAATATCGCTGCCATCGGTCTTGAGAAGTGTTGTGGCCTCTCATCAAAACAGTCCCTGATTGCTGCAGGTCTCCCAATCATCGTGTATATTCTCTACTCGATATACACCCTCAGCACGATGCTCGGATGGCTCTGAATGAAGTTCCCAGTATATTTCCTGCTCATCATCAGTCTGCTCTTTGCTTCAGTACCAGCTGAAACAACAGATCCGACAGCAGCAGCATCCCAGGTAGAGGTATCAGGAATCATAATCGATCCAGACGTCCTGATGCCATATGATACAGCCGTTGTTACCATAATCCTGAACAATTCCGGTCAGGAAGCGGTCCCGATCAACCATGCGATGGTCTATGACAAGGATCTGGATATCCTCACTGATAATTATGAAAAAGTAGGTTCTATCGGTGCTGGAAATACCCTGAAACTTGAGTTTACTGTTCAGGCCAGGGATAAGACCGGGATATTCTACCCGGTTCTCTCTCTGGACTTCAGAGGTGCCCATTTCCTGAGATATCCGTTCCGTGTCCAGGTGCAGAAGGATCCGATTGAGATGTCTGTCCTCTCAAAACCTGAGACGTTTGTTGAAGGAAAGAAAGACCAGGTCATGATTCATATCGGAAATCCCAGGGACAATGAGGTCTCCGGAGTGACGATTACAGCAAATGGGCCCGGGCATGAGATAACCCCGGTATCCTACTTTGTCGGTGCACTTGGATCTGATGCAGCCGCTGATATCCCGTTCAATATCACCCCGTATGGGAACCGGTCAGTCGAGTTCACGCTCTCATACCAGAACGGAATAAACCAGCACAACGTCTCCTATACTCTCCCGATAGTTCTTGGAGAAAGCAGAAAGCATGCCAATCCGGTTCTTTCAAATGTGATCGTCACCAATGAGGCTGAAACCGTCAGAGTCACCGGTGATGTCACGAACTCCGGGCTTGAGACTGCCAATGGTGTCGAGGTTACCTCTGCAGAGCCCGCAGTTCCGATCTTCCCGTACAAACTCTATGCAGTCGGAGCTCTCAAACCTGATGACTTCTCCAGCTTTGAGATAACCTTCAAGGTGGATGCAAATGTTACAGAAGTTCCTCTCCGGACGAGTTTCAAGGATCGGGATGGAAATATATTCTCCTCTGACACCCTCCTTGAGATCCCGAGAACTGAAAAGGTAGTCGAGCAGGAGCAGACATCACCAATACCTGAAAAGGCGGTGTATCTCATTCCCGTAGCATTGCTCCTTCTGGTTATCATTGCGATCTGGCTGAGCAGGCGAAATAAAGCATGACCCTGCCGATCATGACTGACACCGGGCCGGTCATGGAGTTTTCAGGGGTAACCAAGATTTACCCCTTATCTTCAGAAAATGTAACCGCCCTCATAGATATCTCTCTTCAGGTTCTGCCCGGAGAGTTCATCGCTATCATGGGACCTTCCGGTTCTGGCAAGTCAACCCTGCTCAACATGATGGGCTGTCTTGATGTCCCATCCAAGGGAGACGTCTTCATCAGAGGCCGGAGTATCAAGACGCTCTCTGATGATCAGCTGACTACTCTGCGACGCGATGAACTCGGGTTCATCTTTCAGCAGTTCAACCTCATTCCCCTTCTGAACGCACTAGAAAACGTGCGATACCCACTTATTCTGAAGAACGGGATGACGGCATCACGAGAGCGGTGCCAGGAGGTACTTGCAGCCGTCGGTCTTGCCTCTGATCTCTGGAACCACCGGCCGAATCAGCTCTCCGGCGGACAGCAACAGCGTGTTGCTATAGCCCGGTCACTCGTGAATGATCCTGCGATTCTTCTCTGTGATGAGCCGACCGGCAACCTTGACACAAAGACCGGTCAGGCAATCATGGCTCTTCTAGAGCGGCTCTGTCATGATGAAGGAAAAACGATCATCATGGTCACTCATGATCCGAGAACGGCTGAGTATGCTGACCGGGTTATACGGATAGAGGATGGCAGGATCAGGGAGGAGACCTGATGACCGGAGGTTCGCTCTTCTTCAATCTTGCAGTCAGGAATCTGCAGATGCACTGGCTCAGATCCCTTCTCGCTGCAATCGGGATCATCATCGGAGTGATGGCCATCTCCTCGATGGGAATCCTTGGCAATGCGTTCTCACTCTCGATCACAAAGTCACTTTCAGACGTCGGTGACTCGATCATCGTAACACCCCATGTCGGGTACCAGGGTGGGATGAGTAGCTCTACCACAAGTGAACGCCTCACCGACCGCCAGGTCGAACTGATCAAACGGGCAGCAGGAAACAACAAGGTCTACCCGATCTATGCCGGAGGAGACCGGGTCAAGGTCCAACGTGATACCCTGTATGCTTCGGTATATGGTATCGATCCCAAGGATCTCCCATCGCTTCTGACCATTGAGAAAGGGCAGTATCTTCGTGGATCATCCGGTGTGATGATCGGTTCTAAACTGGCCAAGGATAATAATCTGACCGTGGGATCCAGGCTCCTGATCGGAACACAGGAGACCGGGGTCAGGGTTGTTGGTATCCTCAAAGAGAGGGGAATGGGATTTGACATCAACCCTGACAATGCGATCGTCACGTCTGATCTCTGGTACCGTGACTTCTATGATGTGAAAGGGCATGATCAGGCGATCATAAAGGCCTCTGATATCAAAGAGATCAGTCAGATTAAGAGTGCGATTGATAAACAGCTCAATAAACGGGATACCGAGGTAGATATCTACGATACCAGGATGATCCTTGACTCCATCACCCAGACATTCGGTCAGATCACACTGTTTACCATGGCAATCGGAGGAATCTCCCTGATCGTTGCCGGTGTTTCGATCTTTAATGTGATGATGATGTCGGTGATGGAACGATACAAGGAGATAGGCATCCTCAGATCCATCGGGACAAAACGGGCTGAAGTCAGGAGTATGTTCATCTATGAAGCCTTCATTCTCGGGCTCTCCGGTTCTATTGTCGGAGGGTTACTCAGTTTTGGAGCCGGATACCTGGTGGTTGCTGTGCTGCTTAAGGATGTATCGTACCTTTATGACCCGGCATCGTTGATTCAGATCCCATATGGAATGGCCTTTGGTATCGTCACCAGCATGTTATCAGGTCTGTATCCGGCTTGGAAAGCCTCAAGTCTGAACCCGATTGATGCTCTCCGGCATGAATAATTTTTTTTAAAAACCCCAACGGTGCCCCGTTGGGGGCCCCAGGTAAGACCGGTGAAAAGGACTTTTTCATGCAAAAGATGGATGTTCTATCAAATTATGATGGAAAGCCGGGACATCTGATTCGAATCCAATGTTACATTCCATGAAACGAATCTGATCTCACCCGAATGCTAAGGATACTCAGTTTCCTCCCTTTTTTCCTGTTGATTGTCCATACCTTACTGCAATTATTACTCCGGTAAACACCAGGATCACTCCGACATATCCTTGAACCGGTAATACCTCCTGGAGAAATACATATCCAAACAGGGAGGCAAAGACAGATTCAAGTGTGTAAATAAGGCCGGTATGTTCAGGGGAGGTAAATTCCTGGGCTACAGCCTGAAGGACAAACCCGATCAATGTGCAAAATATTGCAAGATAGAGGATTATTCCCCAACTCTCCAGTGGTGCTGACCGGAATGGCATCTCAAAGATGAGCATTGCTCCGAATGAGAACAAACTGGTAAACCCTAATTGAAGAACACCGATTGTGAGAGCATTTTCTCCGCTGTTAAGGACCCATTTTGTTGTTACAATTACAATTGCATAACAGATTGAACAGATGAGACAGAGTATCGCACCAAAATCCAGTGCCAGGCCATTCCGGAGTGTCAGGAGACCGACTCCAAACAAACAGCAACATACCGCTATGAGAATGGAAAGATTGGGGATTCTCCGGAAGAAGAGAACCTGAAGAATCGGGACAAATATGACAGTCGTTGCCATAAGAAATCCGGCAGATGTGGTGGTGGTAGTTCTCATACCATAGAGAAGGAGTGTAAATCCACAGAAATACCCAAACCCGAGAAGGGCACTGGATGTAAGTGTGTGCATGTATATGGGAGAGCGATATCTCCAGAGAAGGGGTATTCCGATAGCAAATGCGATGCCAAAACGGAGTGTGATTAGAGTGAAGATCCCAAAACTCTCCATTCCCCATTTCATTGCAAGATATGTTGAACCCCATATCAGGACGACAAGGACAAGAATGAGGTCTGCAGATTTCTGATTCATGACGATAACACGGGAGGGATTTGTGTGTTTGTGCAGTATCTTGTGTCAGTCTCTATCCGGTAATTAGGTATGGATGGATTGTTCGTGAGGATCCGCGGTTTGGATGTATATCTGAAATATGTTATGTTGAGTATACCGGTTTTATGTTGGATAAAGATACTGGAATTCAGTGGATTACATCATTTGTTTATTGATTATACAGGAATCAGTTACATAAAACGCTTAATTAAAAAAAAAAACTTCTTTGATGAGATCTCGAATTGAGTATCATTTTCGTGGGTACTCTAAATTCCATTTATACTCTCATGACAGAATCAGTGCCAGGCTTTCAGACAAAAAAAATGCATTCGTAAGTACAGTTACTGGAAACAGTCCTGTTTTTTCTTGAATAGGTGGGTATGGCTTAGAGAAACAAGAAAGATCGAGTGGTCCAAAGATTATAGTGCCTCATAGAAGGAATATATGATCGGAAATTCTAGTTTACTATGTTACTTTTGAAAGTCTACTCTGGATTTACAAACATGAGGTGAACATACGCAATCATGATTATTGAATATATTAACACAGCTCTTGCTCATGCACATTATGAGATCATTGAGGACGAGGAGCCATATTACGGGGAGATTCCAGATCTTCCCGGTGTGTATGCAACCGGAAAAACTCTCGAAGAATGCAGAAAGAATCTGATGGAGATTGTCGACGGGTGGCTTATTATCCGTCTTCGAAGAGGAATGCCCATCCCATCGATACAAGGAATTAGTATTGAAGAGATTCAGCCTGTGGATACTCATGTCAGGGCATAAATTAGCTCCTGTTACATGGGAAGAACTTTGCAAAAAACTTTCTCGATTCGGATTCGATGGTCCACATCAAGGTGGAAAACATCCATATATGATTAAAGACGGTCTTGTTTTGACAATACCTAATCCTCATCGAAAAGAGATTAGTGTGGACCTTTTAAAACGTATACTCAAACAGGCTGATATTTCTCGTAGTGAATGGGAATGTTTAGAATAGGATACATATGTTTTTATGTGGAATAAATTGGAATCCGTCATAATTACATCCATTAATTCGGGACCTGAATCCAGAATAACGTCGGTATTCTCTACATATAATTCTTGAATAATTATTATAATCAACCTTAAGGACCGATAATCTGCCAGATTTTCCTCCTCTCAAATAAAAAAATGATTATAGGGCAACTATAAGAAACAATTTTATTTACGTATATTTATCGGCCCTTACGTTAATCATTAGGCGGAAATGTTTGATCGTATTCTTTCGGCAGGGCAGAAAGTTCTGAATGGTGGTTTCATCACCAGAAGCGAAGCCCTGGATCTTGCACAGGCTACCGGAGCAGATATCTATATTCTAGCAGCACTGGCATCAAAAATCCGCGAACAATACACAGGAAATCGGATCGATCTCTGCTCTATCATCAATGGCAAATCAGGAAACTGCTCAGAGGATTGCAAATTCTGTTCTCAATCAGCCTTCAGTACCTGTGCAATAGATACGTATCCTCTTCTTGACGAAGAAAAAATCCTTCAATATGCCCATGATATGGAGAGGGCAGGGACACACCGGTTTGCCATCGTAACCAGTGGTCGTGGGGTTACAGAGCACGATCCTGATTTCATTGCCATTATCAGGATTATTCGCCGTCTTTCAAATGAGACCAACTTAAAATTATGCGTATCACTTGGAGAATTAACAGAGGAGGCTGCATTGATGCTCAGGGAAGCCGGTGTTTCCCGCTACCATCATAATCTGGAGACATCCGAAGATTTTTCCCCTCACATTGTCACGACACATACCTACCAGGATCGGATCAGGGCCGTTAAATCTGCCAGGGCAGCCGGGATGGAGATCTGCTCGGGAGGAATCATTGGTCTTGGAGAACGTATGGAACAGAGGATTGATCTGGCATATGCACTTCATGATCTTAATGTCGACTCAGTTCCCATCAATATCCTGGATGCCATACCGGGGACACCGCTCGGTGATGAGCCTCCTCTTCCTCCTCCAGAGATCATCAAGACATTTGCCCTCTTCAGATTCATCCTTCCTCATACTGAATTACGATCTGCCGGAGGCCGTGAGAAACTCCTTCGTGATATGCAGTCTATTGGTCTGATGGCCGGTCTGAATGGGATGATGGTTGGAAATTACCTCACCACGAATGGGCGTGAAATCCGTGACGACCTGAATCTGGTAAACGATATGGGATACTCCTTGTAAAGATGCCAGAATATTATAGTATCAAGATGAGGGCATCAAGGGTTTTCGTTCAGGATGATCCTGACTCCGAGCCGGTGCATGAGCATATCTCCGGAGCAGAGCGAATAATCCTGAAAGAGGAGATCGATGAGATCAGCAAAGCCCTCATTCATCGTGCACAGAATCATGAGAACGGAGTTCCAGATTTCATCAATCTGAAGATTCAGTTGATCAATCCTGAAAGAATAGAATATATTCCATCACTCCCGGTTTTCATGGTTCAGGTATCTGATCATTCATCAGCACAAAGAGCCTGTAGGGCATTACTTCAGAGTGCAGGAGTATCCTCTCAATCGATTCATTATGCATCAGATTTTTTAATGAATGGAGATTCGCAGGGCAAAAATTTGTCCGGTGCACTGGTGATGGACTCCTCTTCATCTTCAATACAAAATCCTGACGGGAAAGGTATCAGGGCGACAACCATGGATTTTACTCCTTCTGCTCACCACATAATGGATGATATCTTACATGATCATGACCTGGCCCATACCCGTCTCAAAGAAGCTCTGGTTCTGGCAACAAAGGTGGCACATGCACCGGGTGCCAGGGCTGAAGTATGCTACTCAGATAATCCGGATTATCATATCGGGTATGTTTCAGTCACTGGGAAGGGGTATTTCAGAATTCCTCATCTGAAACCGCCATCTGCAAAGGGTGGAAGGGTATTTTTCGTGCAGTATGATGGATTCTCCTGGGACGTGTACTCCCGGTATCTCAGAAGCACTCCGGTCCTCATTAACAGGATCTCACCATTTCATACGGATTTTTCACTTGATCAACTCTTCTCGCACTCTGAATAGGTATTCAACCGGTGATTATCATGAACAATCAAACCATCCAGAAAAACCAATCCATAGAAGCCATCGATAAGCAATATGTCTGGCATCCCTTTACACAGATGAAGGAATGGCAGGAAGAGTCTCAACTTGTCATAACCGGGGGAGAAGGAATTAGGCTCTGTGATCAGGACGGGAACTGGTATTATGATGGCAACTCATCGATGTGGGTTAATCTGCATGGACACAGAAGACCAGAACTCGATGAAGCGATCAAACACCAACTTGATTCTATCGCCCACTCGACGTTTCTCGGCATGACAAGCCCTCCCGGGGTTTTACTGGCAAAGGAACTCATCTCAATCTCCCCTCCCGGGCTGACCCGGGTTTTTTACAGTGATAGTGGTTCTGAAGCGGTAGAGATTGCGCTTAAAATCGCGTTCCAGTACTGGCAACAGCGTGAAAACTCTGTCCCATCTAAAACGAGGTTTCTCCATCTGGTAAACTCATACCATGGTGACACCATCGGGTCGGTATCTGTTGGAGGGATCGAGCTCTTTCATTCCACCTATCACCCCATGCTCTTTCCAACTATCAGCATTCCCTGTCCGTACTGCTATCGGTGTCCGTTTGGATGCGACCAGAATACCTGTGAGAAGAAATGTCTCGACTCCTTACAATCGGTGATCGAAGACCAGCATGAAAATATTGCTGCGTTTATCATCGAGCCACTGGTTATGGGAGCAGCGGGGATGCTTACTTTCCCTCCCGGATACCTCACAAAGGTCAGGGAACTCTGCAGCACCTACCATATTCTCCTGATAGCAGACGAGGTGGCTACCGGGTTTGGCAGAACCGGGAAGATGTTTGCATGTGACCATGAAGGGATCTGTCCTGATATCATGACCGTTGCAAAGGGACTGACCGGAGGGTATCTGCCTCTTGCAGCGACCCTTACAACAGAGGAGATCTTCAATGCATTTCTTGGGGAACCGGGCGAGTCCAGGACGTTCTACCATGGTCACAGTTACACCGGGAACCAACTCGCCTGTGCTGTTGCCCGGGCAAATCTTGAGTTGTTCAGAAAAGATAAAATAATCCCGGCATTATCTGAAAAGATCAGGGTTATTGAATCAGGATTAGAACGGTTCAGAGCACTGTCTCATGTTGGTGAGATACGGCAGGTTGGTATGATGGTGGGAATTGAACTGGTCAAAAATCCTGATTCCAGAGAGCCGTATCTGCCTGAAGACGGGGTAATCAAGTCGGTCATTCTAGGGGCGCAACATCGTGGTATGATCACCCGTCCTCTCGGAGATGTTATCGTATTTCTTCCGCCGCTCTCCTCTACCCTCGTAGAATTACAAGCGATGCTTGATATCCTGTTTGAATCCATCAGATCGGCTACAGGTGATTGAATGATACGGGATGCAGAATCTAGGCTTCAGGCTATTCAAAAGTCAGGGACCTATCGTCATCTCCGATTGGTTGAACAGACATCAGGACCTGAGATGGTCATGAACGGGAAGAGGGTACTGAATTTTGCATCGAATAATTATCTTGGACTCAGTAATCACCCGGTCATCTGTCAGCGGGCATCAGAGAGTATTGCCACCTGGGGCACCGGCTCTGGTGCATCCCGGCTTATCACCGGAAACACTTCTCTTCATGAAGAACTGGAACAGAAGATAGCGGATTTCAAAGAACAGAGTTCTTCAGTTCTCTTCAATTGCGGTTATATGGCGAACGTGGGGGGAATTACCGCCCTCTCTGATGCCAGTACTGTCATCTACTCGGATTCACTGAATCATGCAAGTATCATAGATGGTGCCCGGCTTTCAAAGGCAACGATATCTGTGTATGATCATTGCAACATGATGGATCTTGAAGAGAAGATCAGAACCCATGGGAAGAAAGGCGGACTCATCGTATCTGATGGAGTCTTCAGTATGGATGGAGATATCGCCCCTGTCCCTGAACTGGTGGAGATAGCCAGAAAGTACGAATGTGCACTGATGATTGATGATGCCCACGGCACCGGGGTGTTGGGAAAGACCGGGAGAGGAGTATGTGAACATTTCAACCTTACATCTGGTATAGATCTTCACATGGGTACATTATCGAAGGCTCTTGGATCAGAAGGAGGGTTTATTGCCGGTTCTGATCTCCTTGCAGATATCCTTAGGAATGTTGCACGCCCGTTTATTTTTTCAACCGCTCTGGCCCCTCCTTCAGTTGCTGCAGCATCTGCAGCTATCGATATATTATTGGAAGAGACCTGGAGAGTGAAAACATTATCAGAAAATTCCCGATATCTCCGGGATGGTTTGATATCTATCGGTCTTTCTATATCAGGTGGAATAACACCGATAATACCTGTTATTGTGGGTAGTAACAAGGATACAATCTCATTTAGTTTAATCTTGGAACAGGAAGGGATATTTTCTCCAGCAATCAGACCCCCCACTGTTCCAGAAGGATCAGGAAGAATCCGAGTAACTACCATGGCAACTCATACCCGTGAACATCTTGATCAGGCAATCTCATCATTCGAGAGAGCCGGACGAAAAACAGGATTGATCTGATGAATGGTTTTTTTGTTACCGGTACAGATACTGAAATTGGAAAGACAGCAGTAACGGCAGCTCTTGCCAGATATTTTTCAAAACGATTTCATGTAGGGGTATTCAAACCGATTCAGTCAGGAGTAACAGATCTCTCTGAAAGTGATGCATCATACCTATCCCGGGCTATTGGGTACCCTGGGCCGTGTGAAGATTCTTTTGCCTATTCATTTCCGGATCCTGTTGCTCCAATACTTGCCGCTGAGTATGCTCATGTTTCAATCTCCTTGGAGGTTATCAGGGAAAGATATGATCGTGTCAAAAAGCGATCAGAACTAGTTCTGGTTGAAGGTGCAGGAGGGTTGATGGTTCCGGTTGCAGATCATACTCTGATGGCTGATATTGCTATCGAATGCAATCTTCCATTGCTTGTTATCGCCCGTCCGGATCTGGGAACAATCAATCATATTTTATTGACTATCCATACGGCCCGTTCTCTTGGAATTCTGGTGAAAGGGGTGATAATTAATGGATATAAAACTAATTCACCCGGTCCAGATATTTCAAAAACAGTCTCTCTCATCCAGGAATTTGGAGATATTGAAGTTCTGGGGGTTATACCCTGGATCGATGCTTCTGATATGATGTCAGTGATTGATCAGATCTCACAGTGGATTCATCAATCCAATCAACCCATAACACAGGTATCATAAAAATCAGATTCTACTTTTTAATATACTGACAAAAAACCGTGCCAAATTTTCCTCTGATATTCATATCTGGTTGTATAAACATGTAAATTTTACATGTTTAAGATTATCAAATTGAAGTATCTGGGGGCCGGAAATATGAATTATATCAGATAAAAAATCAGGTAAGGACATCAATCCTAGATTCATTAACCCATTGTCCTTTTTATTCTGGTTCTGTTTGCGATTCAATCTTCTGTTCCCGGACAAGTGCAGACAGTACGAGAGATACCACAGAAAAAATTACACCCACAGTCATGGAGGCATGAAATCCCTGCATGAATGTACCAGGTTTGAGATTAGAGAACGCAATTTCATCTTTCGTTGCAGTTCCGATAACGCTGCCAAGATACATCGCAGTAATCATCAATGAAGATCCGGTTCCTTCTTCTCTCTGTGGGGCAGTCTCTACAACCCTGCTGGCAACCGGTCCTCCGGCACATCCCCAAAAAACCTATACACAATAAACCAAGAAGAAGTGGAATAAATCCGATCAACGGATTTATCTGCATAAAGATTCCTGTCACTGCGACGATGAATAATGATCCTGCATGGCAAAATGTCTGCGACTAATATGATTTGATCATATCCCCATCGGAATCCCAATAAGGGCCGATAGGACCTGGGGAATGAGGAGATATAATCCTGAAATTACAGGATCATACTCCATTCCTGCCTGGAGGAAGAAGGGGAGGAGATATTGGATCCCATATAAACACATCCAAACAAGAGAAATGTTATGAATGTCGCAGAAAATTACCACGCTCCAAATATCCAGAGGTGTATCAGCGGTACCTTGCAGTTGCGTTCACGAAGCAGAAATAAAAGGAGACAGATCGTGCAAATATCGGTATATATGATTATTTGCATATCTGCTATACCCAGATGAGGTATACGCTCAAGCACATACATACCGGTATGAACTGAAATCAGATCTCTAATCGTCTCAAAAGAATTTTAAAGATATGTATGAATCTATAATATTTCATAAAAAAATTCATATGTAGTGATGCAGACTGCATTATTTGAGTTCTGGATCCGGGTTCAATATTTCTATACCCACAGATTTCGGACTCTGACTAACGCCAGGTCAATAAGCGACGAGCGTTTCCATTACACAAAGGAATCCAGACCCGACCTTAATTTTCTCGAAGTTACCTAATACCTGGTTTTTGTCTTAAATCTGTGAGTATCTCAACACCGGGCGTAAGGAAATTAGGAAGCATAATTAACCAATATAAATCTTCTGAATTTGCGATCTGGCTTCACCTGTTTGGAAACGAGTTCAACAATTTTCTGCATCTACCAAATGGAGAATCAAGTTTAAGTATTCCTCCATTTCATGAACTAATCAACTCATCTCCTTTGATTCGCCAGTAGTTATGACTTCAAATGGATGAAACAGATGAACCATCAGATCATATGTTGGATTTTCTAGTTTTCGTTTGGCATAAGCGATTTTAGGGAGGGCTGACATTTTCGAGGCCCGGTTTCGTGCCATCGCCTGTATTATTGACTGGAATAAGAGAGCAATATACACAAGAGACATTAACGCCTCTATCCTTTTTGGTGTCTTCAAAAACAGAGTATCTGCCATCATTGGACGCTTAAGTCTGCTGAATGAACGCTCCACTACCCCCTGACTCTTATACTTCTTTAAAACCTCACCATCATTGAGCTCCGTTTCAGGCACGTTTGTAATCAGAACGAACGACTCTTCTCTCTGTCGGTATTGCTCAATCTTATCAGTATCAGGGATAACCTCACGAACCTTCACTTTGAATACGGTTATCATCTTAGTTGGACGGGGGATCTTCGGTCTTTTTCCTCGGTATTTCTTCTCCTGTATAATTGGAACAATCTCGAATGATAACCTGAATAAACTGGTTTTCTTGGTGCTTTGGAACTTCTTAATAGCAGCTTGAGCATCGGGTTCGCATTTAAAATCTTCAGGAAATGCTGAATTCGCTAATTTGACGAGATCATTTTTCTCACTCTCCAATTTTTCGTCAACGTCACTCATTGTAGATGTAGATTTAACGGCAATGAGTCGGTACACCTTGCCCTCAATAGGCTCGCTGAAACCGCTAATCTCATATGTTGCTCTATCTTTTGCTTTCGTATTTTCACAACACATCCCCAGATCTACCCAGGAATTAGAATCATATGCCTTCTTCCGAACTTTCGCTGACATTTTAACGTTAAAATTTGAGGGAACGAGTGAGATAAATTTCAAAATTTTCTGTCCGTTGTTGATTTCACGCAAATTTGGTAGACTAACTAATTTTGAATCCGCTATGTAGGTATAGAGGTCGATATCATCTCTGAGTCTCTCCCGAAGAACCTTGATTGCTTGGGTATTCCAAGTGCTATCTGACTCATTTCCATCGAGAACAAGAACAAATCGTATCACCCCATTTCCATCAACGATTAACCCGGTTTTTGTCTGTTTGCGATTGGGGAGGTGATCTTTACTATGGCCCCGGGTGATCACCAGACCTTCAAATCCCTTAATATCACACACAGGATACGAACCATACATGATATGCGAGGTTGTGTCGGAATGAAGATACAGACTGCGAGGCATATCGAACAGATGATAAACCTGAGTGATAAGACCCGCCAAGAGATCTTGATTTCCCATTTCACCCAGTCTTTCCAGGAGAGTGGCATATTGAACATCGGTAAAATGTTCCGGATGAAGAAGTTGACCGAAGAGAAGAAAGAGATCGAGACCCCGAAGGTGGTCTGGTATTTTGTAGAGTGGAATTCTTCCGTCTTCTGAAAGAAAACAAACGTAGATGAGACTTAATGCAAGAATTCCAGGGGTAATTTTCCATTGGCTCCGATCCCATTCAATTTTTGAGTTGATATATTCCACAAGATTAAATCGCTCGGCATAGTACTTGATAACCAAGAAGAGGAAGGGCGTATAATAAGGCCGTTTCCGAGATTGCCAAGCCAGGTTCGCGATCCCTGAATAAAAGGCCTGACCCTGACGATATCGGGGTTGGAGCCACTTGTGCATCCGGGATCCTTGAAAATCTTCAGGTTCCATTATGCTTAGATAATATTGTATTCCAAGATTTATATCTAAGTTTTCTGATAATTTTCGGTTATATACTCTTCTAAGGTCCGAAATCTGTGGGTTCTGTGAAAGACTTCGATTAATGAAATTCTAATGTTGTTATGAGAAACTTCAGTTATACTTCAAGAACCAGATCCAGAAAATGTGTGACCTGTTATTCTGATATGCGGGTTTATTATAACAAAAAAGTAATCTTATAATTATGATATTTTTATTGAAATCAATATCCAAATAAAGGGAATATATCATATTTAGGACGAGAGCCTTCTTCTATCATAATGATATATTGGTATTAAATTCAATATTTAAAATATATATCTAATATAGGCGTTTACTAAATCATTTTTTTCGTTTTCGATAGATTTGAACATTTGATATTGGTTGTTTAAATTTCTCATTAAATTCTTCAGGAATTTTTTGTGTCTGTTCATGGAGTAAATATCCCTCATCCTCAAGAGATTCAAAAAACATCTGCCATACTTTGAGTCGCTGTTCTTCAGTAAAATGGAGAAGGACATTCTTACAGATGATGAGGTGAAATCTGTTTTTAATAGGTTTAAGGGAGAGCAGATCATGTTTGCAAAATACAACTGCATTTCGGATCTCCTCTATGACTTGTACATAATCAGGGTCCTCTGGAACTTTGATAAAATAATTTTTCTGGATATCTTGAGGGATTCTTGTTATGTCCTGTGCAGGATATCTTCCAGAATTGATGATCGTACCATATTTATCATATTCATCTAGATCGGTCGCGAATATTTTCACATTCCGGTATTGAAATGGTCCCATTCGTTCCCGAAGCATAATTGCAAATGTGTATGCTTCCTGCCCGAGGGAACAACCTGCACTCCATATTGTAATATATGTCCGATTCTGTATTGTGGGTAAAATTAAGTCTATTGCTTGTCTTATTGACTGTTCATCACGATAAAAAAAGGTAAAACCCATAGATAAATGATATCTCTATCTATTATTATACCTGTTTTTATATTTACAAAAATATGTCCCGGTTTAAAATCCTCTGATATTTACCGGTATCATATCATTATGATATATGGAAGTTCTTCTCATTTGACAGATCTATGACAATGGCAATAGCTCCGAGGTAATTTCCCGAAGAATCGATGATGGGTGATGTAGATAATTTTGTGAATATCTCCTTTCCCGATTTATGGATGAAAATAAAAACATGTTCTTCTGATATTCCATCTTTTCTACGCGAAATTAGATTTGTTGCATACTGAACTCCTTTATCATCCATAAAAGAAAAGAGGTGCCTGCCTTTCATCTCTTCAGGAGAGTATCCAAGAATATCTGCCATCCTCTGGTTTACAAACATAGTGTATCCTTCAGAATCTATTGTCCAGGTACCTTCCTCCCTATCTTTGCTTTTCTGTTTTAGTTTTTTTCCACTTTCTAATTGAAAACTTTTATTGCCATTTTCCGGAGATATTTCAGCATTGAAGCCGATATATCGAGTTGTTGTTCCTTCTGGACCGGATAATAGATATGCTTTCCCATAAACCAGGACAGTTTTCCCATCATTCATCTTAAATTGAAAGTTGAAACCCCATTCTTCATCCGATTCTATTGTTGTTTTCCATTTATTCAGGAGGATATCACGATCTTCGTAATGCAACTTTTGAACCCATCCTATGCCAATAGAATCTTTAAAGGAAATATCTCTCTTATTGGTCCACTCCTGATTAATTAAGATACATTCTCCCCAGATATCAGGGAGAACGACTCCTATTGGCATTTTTGAAATAAGTTTTAGTAACCTAAGATCTTTTTCCTGAATATGCTCATATTCTTCTTTTCCAGCATGCATATCTATGAAAGTTCCAATATTTCCTATAAATTCACCAGATATTGAGTACAACGGTTTAGAAAAATATTTAACCCATCGATAGGATCCATTTTTGTACCGATGCCGGTGTTTTATATTAAATGGCTGATGATTCTTATATGAGTTAGTATGGAGTAAAAATAGTCGGTCAAAATCTTTAGGATGAATTTCTTCTGTAAGATCTGGAAATATTTTAGCATCATGAGTACCCCGAGAAAATTCAAAGTAGGATTTGTTTATAGAATTTAGTTTTCCATCAAATCCAAATCGTAGAACTGGGTAAGAAAAATTATCTAAAACTACCAGATAATATTCATATTGCTGGATAAGTTCATCATTTTTTTTACATTGAGAGGCAATATCACGAATTGATGCAATAATGCCCTGGGTTATTCGGTTTTCATCCCGGAATATGGAAGCGTTTAATTCTGCCTTAATAATTTTTCTACTACGGTGCTCAATGTCAATTTGATAGTTACGAATAATACCTTCTGTTAAAACCTGCTGGCACCCTTTTTTTAACTCATCAAGAGATATACAATATCTAGAGAACTTTGATCCAACTAATTCATCATATTGATATCCGGTAAATATTTCAGTAGATTTATTAACATCTTTAATAATCCCATCTGATCCAATAAGTAATAGAGCATCATTACTAGTCTCAAGAAGCCCCCTATTGTATGCATTAATTCTGCTCAATTCCTGATAATGAATCATTCTCTCAGAAATATCCCTGCCTACAGTCAGATAAATCAGAGAAGCATCGGGAGAATCTCTATATGTGATGATCTCTATTGAAATTGGTCTGTCCCGTCCCGAGAGTGAGGTCAGGGTAATTTCTCCCCTCCAAATTCCCCTATCTGTTGCAATTTTTAATCCAAAATCAAATTCTTTTTGAGATGATTTTCTTATAAATTGGGTTAATTTATACGTGTTTATAGAATTGGATTCAGGAATTTCAAGTATCCTTTTTCCAGCCTGATTGATATATTGAAAATATCCTTTTTCATTAAAGATATTTATTATATCAGATGTTTTATCCATAATAGTTTTTAATTTTTTTAATTCCTGTTCCATTATTCGCCGTTTTGTAATAACCTGTCCGATACAATTGATGGTTAACTCTTTTTTATTATCTGATAATATTGGAACACCTGATAAATCTACATATATTGGGGATCCAGTATTTGATCGAAACATTAATTCAACATGATGAATGGGTTCAAATTTGGTATTTACAAGATGGAGTTTTTCCTTTAATAATAAAGCATCAGCAGAATAAAGAAATTCGGCTATATTTTTTCCAATTATTTTATCAGAAGGATAATCCAGGATATTCGTAAAACCGATATTTATATTTTGAATCACTCCCAGATTAGTAATTTTCAAAATGACATTATGTGTAGATTGGAGCAAACTATTATTTTCAATTACTTTCATCTGATTCTTATATTCAAGAATTTTTTTCTCTTCTCTCTCCCTTTTTAAATTTTGATTCAATTCGATAATCGCTTTATTTTTTTCATCGATTAGTGATTGAAACTCTAAATCACTACGAGTATATTTAAATTCAAGTAATGTTTCCCTGGTAATATCAGATCCTTGTAATAGGACCTCCATCAGATTTTGATCCAAAAAAATGCCAATAATTTTCCATTTGATCCAATGAATTGATCCATTCTTCAGGATGGTTTGAAGAATTATTTCAGTGTGAGGATTATTAAATGAGAGTGAATATATCAGATCTGAAATTTTCTTCTGATCCTCTGTCATAAGCCCAGGAATGATTGTGGTTCCGATAATATCCTTTTTTGCAACATTTTGAAAGATGGTAAAGGCAGGATTAACAGAGGTTATCTTTCCATCTGGGGAAAGGTGGAGGACCATATCCGGATTCATATCTGTAATAGCCATATATCTTGATTTCCAGAATGTTTCAGCAGATTCAAGACCTTTCATCTGGGTAATATCAGAGAAGGATAATGCTATTCCTATAGTACGATCATCAAATATTATGGGAATTATCTTAATCAGGTGCCAATATGATCCAATCTGAATATGATGATTGAAGGAACTTTTCCCATCAAATGTTTGATTAATAGTCTCTAATACGTGTTTCTCCTGAAAGCCCGGGTAGTCCATTGTTTGAATTTTTTTGCCTATTATTTTATTATGCTGATAAAAAAAAGGAGGAAGGTCTCCGATACATTCTTTAATAATATAAAATTGGTCAAGCCCAATCAGGAATGTTTCATTGATTCGTGATAAGAATGAAAATGGTATCCGATTAGATAAACGGTATACTTTCATTGTTCCATGAGGCTTTAGTTCGACTCGACCCTGCATAAGGAGAATTGAAAGATATTTTGAAACAAGATTTCGATTCATTCCGAGTGAAGTGGAAATTTCAAAAACACTTTTTCCCTCACATTGTTTTGATAAGTAATCAAGAATCAAAATAACAGGTTTGTTTTTGAGATCCATAAATTATCAATTAGATTCAAGATTATTTAAATTATTATCTAAGTCGAGCAGATTGGCCCAATTCTACCTAGAATTTATTTACATATGCCATAAAACCTCATTATAATTATGTATAGAAAAAAGGGAATGTTCCTTTCATTGTTAATATAAAAAAATAATTCATTCAATTATTCGACGGTTATATCTTATGAAATACAAGTTCATTCAACACAATTGTAATAAAATTTGGAAAAATTCGGTGTTACTGATATTCACATCAACCATATGGAAGGATAATAAAATCAGATGGATGTGGAGATATATGTGATGGATGAGAACACCGTATAAATCATGATAAAATAGGGTTAAAAAATTTGTAATATCTCCTAAATGATGATTTAAAATTAAAAAACAATGATTCATATATTATTCGTAGATGATGTTCCTGAACTTCTTGAAATCGGGAAAAAGTTTCTGGAAATGAATCCCGGTTTTATTGTGGATACCACCAGTTCAGGAAAAATAGCTCTTCAACTGATTCAAAATATTACTTATGATGTAATTATATCAGATTATTCGATGCCTGAAATGAACGGTTTAGAATTCTTAATTCAAGTTCGTTCAATAAATACCTTTATTCCCTTCATTTTTTTTACCAGTCAGGATGAAGAGAAACTCATGTTAACGCTCATTGGATCTTGATCAGGGTTTTATAAGGCCGCGCTCATTCGTTTTTGATCACCCATTTATTAAGTAGAACGAATAAATCCCCTCCGTATGTGAGGTGGATATTTGAGGTGAAAACGATGGCAGAGATCCAACAAATCGTTGCATCTTACAATAGATGCGGCTCATATAGCCAGGTTGCACGAGAGTTCCACATCTCTCGTAACACGGTCAAGAAGTATGTTCTCCGGGTAAATGAGGTTAGATCCGGACTTAGGGATGAGATCCTTCCTTCAAATCGTAAAATAATTCAACCTCCTCGGGTTGTGACAGATGAAATCCTGCTCCACATCCACACTCTCCTCGAACAAAACCTGACCCGTCCTAGAAAACAGAGGATGAATGCACGGCAGATCTTTGATCAGGTTACTCAAACCGGTTACTCGATCAGTTATGCTACCGTCAAACGACTCATATCCTCATGGAATAAATCCCATTCTTCACGAGAAGTGTATATTCTCCAGGAGCCAGAACCCGGTTATCGAGCAGAGTTTGACTGGTGTGAAGTCAGTCTTCAAATCAAAGGAGTCTGGACGAAAGTATCCATGGCAGTCATGGTCCTGACCTACTCGTTATTCCGATTCGCCCGACTGTATTACCATGAAACCCAGCAAGAAGTTATCGATGCCCATATTCAGTTCTTTACCGAGATTCAGTCTGTTCCGCGGTACATCTATTATGACAATCTTAGAGCAGTCTATGACTATTCAAGGAAAAAGTTCCAGGATACATACCTTCAATTTGCATCTCATTACGGCTATTCCTATGAAGTATGTAATCCGGCTTCTCCGCATGAAAAGGGAACAGATGAAGAGAGCGTCAGTTATATCAGAAGGAATGCATTCGGAGAACGGACATCATTTGAGTCAATCCAAGAAGCTCAGGAGTGGCTCATTGCATCTCTTGAGCAAATAAATAGTAAAAACGTATATCGAAGGGACAAGACTCCCATTGAGGCTTTGAAGGATGAACAGAAATCTATGTTTTCGCTTCCATCTCTTGATTATTCGAACGTACTAACTAAATTAGCCCGAATTTCAAAGTATTCATTTGTAACCTTTGACCGTAATTATTACTCAGTTCCTGATACCTATCGTCAAAAACACATTCTGCTCAAAATCTCTCAGGAACAGATAGATCTCCTATCTGGCTCTGAATTGATCACATCACACCAGAGATTGTATGTGAAAGGGCAGTACTCTCTCAATATTTGCCATTTCCTGAAAACATTTGAAAGAAAACCGGGATCCCTTCAACATTCAAAAGTTATTCAACAGGCTCCTCCTGCTCTTCAAAATCTTTTTGAATCGCATTACAAGGAAAAGCCGTTGGAATTCATTCAGATACTTAACCTGACTGCCATATGTACCGTACCTCAATTGGTTTCTGCAATTGAAAAACTACAGAAAAACCATATTCTACCGGGATATGATACAATTCGAATGATTTTAAATAATACTCCTTCTCCGGTCACTGAGTCATTAGAAAGATTTGATATGATCGATGTACAGGAGCCGGATCTCACTGTATATGATCAGGTGATGGAGTGTACAGCATGACGCCGGAACTAGAAGATCTGTGTAAACAACTCCATATTGCCGGTGTTTACCAATTTATCCAGGAGCAGTGTGGTTCTGATCCGGATACAATTTCTATTCTGACAAACGCTTGTCAATTCGAACTGAAAATCAGGATGACAAACCGTCAGATACGAACACTAAAACTGGCAGGATTTCCTACTCAAAAGAGATTTGATGAGTTGTCAGTAGAGGCATTACCTGATGATGGGAGAAGGATTCTGCAGGATCTAAAACTACTCAACTTTATTCAGGAAACGAAAAATGTTGTGTTTATTGGTAATTCTGGGACCGGAAAGACTCACATGGCTATTGCAACAGGAGTTTGTGCATGTGAGAATAACTACAAAGTAATTTTTAAAACGGCAGCGGGGTTGGTGAATGAATTGCTTGAAGCAAAACGAGCAGGGAGATTCACCCTCTTGATGAGGCAGTTTAAGAAGATTGATATTCTTATCCTGGATGAACTCGGCTACATAACCTTTGATTTGGAGGGAGCTGAGTTGTTGTTTCAGATCCTTGCTGCAAGATATGAGATACTTAGTACGGTGATTACAACGAATTTACCGTTTTCTGAATGGATAAAAGTGTTCCATGATAAAACTCTGACCGCTGCTCTGCTTGACCGGATCACCCATCGAGCAATTGTTGTCAATATGAATGGTTCGAGTTATAGAAGAAGGTCCAGCAAATCCTAACTTGATAACCTCTCCTCGCGAAGGTGGGATGTTTATCCATCCCACCGAGCCTATCGTACTCAGGGGAGGGATGAAGGGAGGGGGCGAGGCCACCTCCCTTCTGTGTTTTTCTTCGGAGTGATATTTTTATACTTGGATGATGACATTGCACTTAGGGCTGAGCAAAATTGAATGAGCGAACCTGAGCAATTTTGGATGAGCGAATACAACTCATCATTGAACTCCTAAATAATGGTGCTGATTTTTACATGAAAAAGGAATATGGCACGAAATTACAATTTTTCAACCTATCTCAAATCATCAGATTATTTTACTTCCGAACATTAAATGAACGGATTGCCAAAGAAAGTGAAAAAATATCGTAAAATTACATAAATTTCCCTAGGTGGAGATATTGGTTAGATCCCAATGAAATACTGACTTATTTCTCTCTATCGTACCAGGATATCTCGGTTAATATTCCGGATGAATTTTATCGTGATCCTGATCTAATCAATCAGTGTATTCCCTGAAGATAATAAGATTTGGGACTCATTTCTAGTGCCCCTCGTCATTTAAATTTGAGAGTAATTCCCCTTGGAAATGATATTGAAAATTAAGAGACGACAAGCACTAGTATCATGTTCGGGGAGAAGCATACAAAATTCTTTTATTTTAAGATATTCACAATATTGGGGATAATCAATAGGTAAGGATTACCTGTCAGCAAATATTTGGAATATTGGGGGAGTATTCCGGTAATTTAATGAATAACTAAAATATTACCTGCATAAAAGGCTTAATCAGAAATTCCTCACAAGTGGAATTCCTGAATTAATATTCAAAGAAAAATTTACGAAATAAATTCAGAAATGATTTTTATTCCTGGAATATTTAACATTTCAATTGAAATATTGACATCTTGATTAGATGTAATTCAATAAATGAAATTGATATATTAATATTATGACGAATCGAGCAGATTAGCGCGAATATTCATCGGATATATTAAATTCAATCACAAAATTTCACTAGTGGTCCTCGTTATTTACAATTGAAGGTCCCTTTCTATGTAAATTAAAAAATATGGCGAAGGATACTTGTAATGGTTCCACCATTTTCTGTTAAATATGATATAATTAAAAGAGATTGATTGACATGAAACAGTCTGCACAATTACCCGACCACTCTCACTATGAGATTTCTGATGTTGATCTTTTTGATGCATTGGATCTCCCGGTCTTAACCGTAGATCGTTCCCTTGCAATAAAAACCATAAATATCCCTGCTGCCATTCTTGCAGGTATTCCTCCTGAATTTTGTATTGGAAAAGATTATCGAGAAATATTCGGCATTGAAGATGGCGGTGAAGGAAAAGATCCAGCAGAATCGGCGATTTCTATGGCCATACCCAGTGCAGGTGAAGGAATAGCCCGTTTTAAATCTGGTCCGGTCCCTATAAAATATGGCTCTAAACCCATTTTTAATAATAATGGCGAAGTATTAGGTTCGGTTAACTATATCTTAGATCAGCGTCACAAAGCTGTTGTCAAAGAGATTACCCAGGTTTTAAATAATATTCAGGATGGTCACCTGGATGCACGAACTGATTCTTCCCGATATCAGGGTGATGCCAAAAACATACTGGAAGCAGTGAATAATATAATCGAAAGTATGAGCAAACCGCTCATGGATGCTTCTATCAGGTTAAAACATCTCAATGATGGGATAGTCCCCGAATATATGGATACCAAGGGACTTGGATTTTTTAGGGATTTTGCTGAAACAGTGAACACGACAATAATCGGGAAATCAGAAGATTTGTCCCAGGAAAAGTCTTTGAACCAATCATCAGGCATAACAGTAAGTCATTTTGATGCACTCTCAATTCCGGTAATGATAGTGGATGAATGGTCTCAAATCCTGTATGCAAATCCGATAGCATGTGCCGCTGTGAGGAAATCACATGAGGATCTCCTGAATGAGTCGATAACTCTCGCGTTTACAAAGAGTGAGGCTCTTGTAGTCGGGGATGCTATTAAAAGTGTTCTTGCAGGGGAGAAGGCTGATGCTCAAATATCAGTACATCTTCCTAGAGAAGAATCATCAATGTTGTGTCTTATAGATCCGGTGAAGAATTCATCCAGAACCAGCATTGGTGCTGTTTTGACGTTTATTTCAGGAACATCCGGGGATACCAGCGTAATTGAAGATCTAGAACGGGTTATGCGGGAAGTTGAAGAGGGTTCTCTGAAAGCAACTATTGCTGAAGAGAAATATTCAGGTGATTCCCGGGTTATTGTAGATACCATTAACCATCTCATTAGATCATTATCAGATCCTCTGACTCTTTTTGCAACCACAATCAGCCAGACTAGTGCTGGAAAGATCCCGGATCGAATATCCAGGCAATACTCCGGAGAACTTGCAGAAATCGCAACTGATCTTAACAACACAATTGATGCAATAGACCTTCTCGTCTCTGATGGCCTCCTTCTCACCAAAGCCATCGAAGAAGGGAAATTGGGTATTCGGACTGATGCTACCCGTCATCAGGGTCAATTCAGAGATGTCATTGAAGGGTTTAACAAGACTCTGGATACAGTAATAGAGCCCTTGAATATGACTGCTGAATATATGGACCGTATCTCAAAAGGAGATATTCCCGCGAAAATTACAGATGAATATCGGGGAGATTTCAACGAGATTAAAAATAATCTGAATGTCTGTATTGATGCAATCAACTTACTGGTTTCTGACGGTCTACTCCTGAAGGCTGCAGTTCAGGAAGGAAAACTCGGAACCAGAACCGATGCATCCAAACACTTCGGTCAATTCAGAGAGGTTATCGACGGCATTAATAATATTCTGGATGCAGTGGTTGAGCCTCTGAATATGACTGCTGAATACATGGACCGTATCTCAAAAGGAGATATTCCCGCGAAAATTACAGATGAATACCGGGGAGATTTCAATGAGATCAAAAATAATCTTAACGTCTGTATTGATGCAATAAACCTCCTGGTCTCTGATGGCTTATTTCTCACCACTGCTATTGAGGAAGGCAAACTTGATACCAGATCTGATGTTAGCAAACACTTTGGCGAGTTCAAAGCAGTAATCCAGGGATTCAATAATACACTCGATGCAGTGGTTGAGCCTCTGAATATGACTGCTGAATACATGGACCGTATCTCAAAAGGAGATATTCCCGCGAAAATTACAGATGAATATCGGGGAGATTTCAACGAGATTAAAAATAATCTGAATGTCTGTATTGATGCAATCAACTTACTGGTTTCTGATGGTCTGCTCCTGAAGGCTGCAGTTCAGGAAGGAAAACTCGGAACCAGAACCGATGCATCCAAACACTTCGGTCAATTCAGAGAGGTTATCGACGGCATTAATAATATTCTGGATGCAGTGGTTGAGCCTCTGAATATGACTGCTGAATACATGGACCGTATATCTAAAGGAGATATTCCCGCGAAAATTACAGATGAATATCGGGGAGATTTCAATGAGATCAAAAATAATCTTAACGTCTGTATTGATGCAATAAACCTCCTGGTCTCTGATGGCTTATCACTCACTACTGCTATCGAGGAAGGGAAACTTGATACCAGGTCTGATGTTAGCAAACACTTTGGCGAGTTCAAAGCAGTAATCCAGGGATTCAATAATACACTCGATGCAGTGGTTGAGCCTCTGAATATGACTGCTGAATACATGGACCGTATATCAAAAGGAGATATTCCCGCGAAAATTACAGATGAATACCGGGGAGATTTCAACGAGATCAAAAATAATCTTAACGTCTGTATTGATGCAATAAACCTCCTGGTCTCTGATGGCTTATCACTCACTACTGCTATCGAGGAAGGGAAACTTGATACCAGGTCTGATGTTAGCAAACACTTTGGCGAATTCAAAGCAGTAATCCAGGGATTCAATAATACACTCGATGCAGTGGTTGAGCCTCTGAATATGACTGCTGAATACATGGACCGTATATCTAAAGGAGATATTCCCGCGAAAATTACAGATGAATACCGGGGAGATTTCAACGAGATCAAAAATAATCTTAACGTCTGTATTGATGCAATAAACCTCCTGGTCTCTGATGGCTTATCACTCACTACTGCTATCGAGGAAGGGAAACTTGATACCAGGTCTGATGTTAGCAAACACTTTGGCGAGTTCAAAGCAGTAATCCAGGGATTCAATAATACACTCGATGCAGTGGTTGAGCCTCTGAATATGACTGCTGAATACATGGACCGTATATCAAAAGGAGATATTCCCGCGAAAATTACAGATGAATATCATGGAGATTTCAACGAGATCAAAAATAATCTTAACGTCTGTATTGATGCAATAAACCTCCTGGTCTCTGATGGCTTATCACTCACCACTGCTATCGAGGAAGGGAAACTTGATACCAGGTCTGATGTTAGCAAACACTTTGGCGAGTTCAATGCAGTAATCCAGGGATTCAATAATACACTCGATGCAGTGGTTGAGCCTCTGAATATGACTGCTGAATACATGGACCGTATATCAAAAGGAGATATTCCCGCGAAAATTACAGATGAATACCGGGGAGATTTCAACGAGATCAAAAATAATCTTAACGTCTGTATTGATGCAATAAACCTCCTGGTCTCTGATGGCTTATCACTCACTACTGCTATCGAGGAAGGGAAACTTGATACCAGATCTGATGTTAGCAAACACTTTGGCGAGTTCAAAGCAGTAATCCAGGGATTCAATAATACACTCGATGCAGTGGTTGAGCCTCTGAATATGACTGCTGAATACATGGACCGTATATCTAAAGGAGATATTCCCGCGAAAATTACAGATGAATATCGGGGAGATTTCAACGAGATCAAAAATAATCTTAACGTCTGTATTGATGCAATAAACCTCCTGGTCTCTGATGGCTTATTACTCACCACTGCTATTGAGGAAGGGAAACTTGATACCAGGTCTGATGTTAGCAAACACTTTGGCGAGTTCAAAGCAGTAATCCAGGGATTCAATAATACACTCGATGCAGTGGTTGAGCCTCTGAATATGACTGCTGAATACATGGACCGTATATCTAAAGGAGATATTCCCGCGAAAATTACAGATGAATACCGGGGAGATTTCAACGAGATCAAAAATAATCTTAACGTCTGTATTGATGCCGTGAATCTGCTAATATCTGATACAAAGATGCTTACTGAAGCTGCAGTAGAAGGGATTCTTGATACCCGTGCTGATGAAGCAAAACATAGAGGTGACTTCCGTACGATCGTATCGGGTGTAAATGATACCCTGGACAGTGTTGTTACACCGATTCGCGATGCATTAAGGGTTTCGAAAGATTATGCAAATTATAACTTCACTACTCGGATAGACTCTTCTCTTAAGATGGCAGGAGAATGGATTGAGTTTAAAAATGCCCTTGATAATATTGGGATTCAAATTAGCGATGCTATAGGACTTGTCAACAATCAACTTCTGGAGCTTGCTTCAAACGCAGAAGAAGCAGCATCTAGTATCGAAGAAGTGTCTTCAGGAGCACAACAAATTGCTCAAAATACCGGTAAAGTGAGTGGTAATGCTGAACGAGGCAACGACGGAATTATCCAGGTACTCAAGGCCATGGAAGATCTCAATCTTACTGTTGGTGAAGTATCTCAAAGAGCAGAACAGGTCTCATCATTCGCTACTCAAGCAAATGAATTCTCACGAATTGGTATAGATTTAGCAAAAAAATCAGAAATTTCTATGGAAGAAATCACTCGCTCTTCAGTGGAGGTTGATAAGATTGTTAATGATATTGATCACCAGATGGAAGAGATAGGAAAGATTGTCCGCCTCATATCTGATATTGCTAATCAAACTAACCTACTAGCATTGAATGCTGCGATAGAAGCTGCCCGTGCAGGGGAAGCAGGTCGTGGATTTGCGGTAGTTGCTGCTGAAGTTAAGTCACTTGCTCAGGACTCTAGACAGTCTGCAGAGAATATTGCTGATATGATCTCAAATTTACAGGATAAAGCCAAACAAGCAACTGTTGCTATGAAAAAATCTGGAGAGACAGTAGAAGAAGGGAGTCAGTCTTTAACAAAAACATTAGAAGCTTTTACTAAAATCGCAGATTCGATTGAAGATATTACCCGTAATACAGTTGATGTAGCATCAGCATCAGAAGAACAGGCTGCTTCAGTTCAGGAAGTGACAGCAAGTATTAATGAAGTCTCTAATCTTGTGATAAATACCGCAAATGAAGCAGGTGATGCAGCAGCTGCTACTGAAGAAGCCTCTGCTTCAATTGAACAGATAAGTAGAATTTTCTTAAATGTCAATGAGATTGTAGATTCAGTATCGCATGAAATAAGAAAATTTGTGGTGTGATGAAATATGAACAATCAAAAACCACAACTGGATCATCTTGATGAAGATAATGTTGGAGATGAAATCCAGGTAGTAGAGTTTATTCTGGGTGATAATAAATTTGCAATCAACCTGTTTGATGTTCGGGAGATTGTTGAATCAATAAAAATTACTCCCCTTCCTCATTCTGCAATGCACATAAAAGGTATAATAGATCTTCGAGGAGAGATTTCCACGATAATTGATCTTAAAACTATCTTGAATATCGGAAGGATAAACACAATTGGACAGAATGATTCTCGGTTTATTGTACTTGATGATCGTGTAACTCAGACAAAAACCGGTATTTTGGTGGATGATGTTACATCTGTATTGACCATACCTACTTCAGATATCGAACAAACATCAAAAGACAGTGAAGATAATTCACATATTCTAGGTATTATTAAAAAAAATGTATCTGATCGTGAGGAGACAAAAAAGGAACTTGTGATGTGGATTGATATCCATAAAATTTTACAAGATGCAGATCAAAAAGTAAGAATATAAAACAATGCTTACTATTTAAAATGAGATATTATCGAAAAATAAAGAAATTCCGTGGGAACCTAAATACTGAACCTAAATAATTGGAGCTTATCAAACCATACTTGTAATCATAAAACTAATTTTAAAATTTTTTCACGATTAAAGATATTTTGTAACTATTCAACCGTCCTCAGCGCCCTCGATTCACTCATCCATAATTCTCCTCAAATATCGTTTATTTGATTGAAAAATCAGAAAATAACCGAAAGATCTTAGTATAATGAGAGTAAATGTTCTTTTAGCGTAATGGAAATACCTGAAGAGATTAAATCCAAATTTTCTGAATGTCCTCCTGAAATCGTTGCATATATTTACTATTTGCACGAAAAAATCGATAAATTAGAAGCCAGGGTAACGGAACTCGAATCCCGGTTAAATCTCAACAGTACCAATAGCGGCAAACCTCCTTCGTCGGATGGCTACACCCGAAAAAACCGTGCAACCTCCCTTCGTAAGAAAACCCAAAAGCAACCTGGCGGTCAGCCTGGTCACAAAGGAAAAACTCTGGAGCAGAGTCCTAATCCGGATCATATTGAAACTCATTCTCCGGACATCTGTTCTTGTTGTGGAAGGAGTCTTCAGGGTGGGACAATAATTTCCATTGAAAAACGACAGGTATTTGACCTTCCTCCTCCTCCGGCAATTGAAATTACAGAACATCGATCTCAAACCTTGGTTTGTAACCATTGTGGATGCAAAACATCTGGATTTTTTCCTCCGGATGTTACTCAACCGGTTCAATATGGATCAAGAATCAAGGCGTATATGAGTTATCTTGTTCATTATCAATTCATTCCATACGAACGGGAAGTTGAAGCATGTTATGGCCTATTTGGTGTTTCCATCAGTCCTGGAACGGTTGTAAATCTGACCCATAACCTTTCAGAAAAACTCACCCATTTTAAGGATACTGTCACGAATACTCTAAAATTAGAACCGATAATTCATAATGATGAAACCGGAGTCAGAGTTGAAGGAAAATTACATTGGCTTCATGTAACCTGCACATCACATTGGACCCATTACTTTATCCAGAAAAAGAGGGGAACGGAAGGAATAAACGAAATCGGAATTCTTCCGGATTTCAAGGGTATTAGCGTTCATGATTTTTGGAAACCCTATCTCTCCTATCCCTGTACACATAGTTTCTGCGGTGCCCATATTCTTCGGGAACTCAAACGAGTAGAAGAAGAAACGAAGCAAGAGTGGTCAGGAAAACTGATTGAATTACTGATACAGGCAAAGGAAATCAAAGAGGAATATCATTTGGATGGGGTTCCTATACCTCCAGTCATGATGAACAGTCTCAATACTTCATACGATGAACTGATTCAAATAGGATTAGATGAGAATCCACCCCCTATACAAATTCTAGGAAAAAAGGGAAGGACGAAAAAGACTTTTACTCGTAACTTACTGGAAAGGTTTGAATTGTATAATGATGGAGTATTACGGTTTATTCAAAATAAGATTGTTCCATTCGACAGCAATCTGGCAGAAAGGGATATCCGCATGATGAAGGTTAAGATAAAAATTTCTAGAGAATTCAGGGACAAATCTACTGCGAAAGCGGTCATTCTGATCAGAAGTTACATCTCAATAATAAGAAAAAATGGAATTAGGGTTATTGAGGCAATTGCCTCCGCTTTTAAGAATAATCCATGGATTCCAGAGAAGGATAAAATGAAACATATGCGCAAGGCAGAATGCTAGTGTCAATTTGTTCTCAGCATGCCTGAATAGTTACTGAAAATGATATGATAGATTTGCAATGATGATTGTAAATAAAAGGGAAAAATAGGAATGAACATTGAGAAAATCACCGGTAGTGATAAAACAACATATCTGGAATTGCTGCTTATTGCAGATGAGCAGGTAAGTATGATTGAAAAATACTTGTATCGTGGTGATATGTTCGCTTTGTATGATAATGATATCAGGGCAATTTGCGTTGTTACACTAGAGCAACCAGGAAAATATGAACTCAAGAATATTGTTACCGTTCCTACATATCAACGCAAAGGATATGGACAAAAGCTGATTCAGTTTATTGTTGATTACTACAAGAACTCTGATAGTGAGATATACGTTGGAACGGGTGATTGCCCTGTGATACTTCGTTTTTACGAAAGATGTGGATTTGTAAAATCACACGTTGTTAAAAACTTTTTTATCGATAATTATGACCATCCTATGTATGAAGATGGACATCAGCTAATCGATATGATTTACTTGAAACGAAGTCTATAAGAGGAATTTGCGTCGTCCAACGGGAATATAGAAATCGTTGTTGAGGTGGCTTTTTATACACTTAAACAAAAACGTTGCTTGACGGGGTAGTGTCAGGATTGTGAGGTTATCTTTAGATTCTACTTAGCAATCAGGCAAGTTGAATATTCTCATGAATTCTCTCCACCTGGACACGTTCCATGACTTAAGCCCGGATGGCTCATGTCTACTTCAAAAAAGTGGGAAAAAACGATGGTTTTGTATCAAAACATCATTAATCTGAATCTATCTATCTTTTACCGGTCATTCTCTCATTCCTGATCTGAATGCCTTTCATTCTTCTGTTCTCTTACAACTGCAGATAATACAAGAGTTATTACAGAAAGAATAAACCCGACAGCCATTGCAGTGTGAAAACCCTGCATGAATATGCTGGAAGTAAGGTCAGAGAACGCAATCTTCCCATTTGTTGCAGTCCCCATCGTGAAGAATGTTGCAAAGAGAGCAGTTCCGATAACGCTGCCAAGATACATCGCTGTGACCATCAATGAAGATCCTGTTCCTTCTTCACCCTCTGGTGCAGTCTCAACAACCCTGCTGGCAACCGGTCCTCCGGCACATCCCCAGAAAAATCCCATACACAATAACCCAAGAATGAGTGGATTAAACCCTGTCACCGGTTGTATCAGCATAAAGGTCCCGGTCACTGCAACGATGAATACCGATCCTGCTATCGCAAATGGTCTTCTGCCGATCCGATCTGACCATGTTCCCATGGGAATTCCGATGATAGCCGTCAGGACCGGAGGAATAAGGAGATATAATCCTGAAATTACAGGATCGTACCCCATTCCTGCCTGGAGGAAGAAGGGGAGCAGATAAAGAACTCCCATGTACACACATCCAAACAAGAGAAATACAATAAGTGTCGCAGTAAATTCCCAGGCTCCAAATATCCTGAGATGTATCAATGGTACCTGGCATCTGTGTTCGCGAAGCAGAAATAAAATCAGACAGATCATCCAAATTCCGGTGCAAATGATGATCTGAAGATCTGATATACCCAGATGAGGGATACGCTCAAGCACAAATACCCCGGATGCCATAAAACCAAAGAGAAGAGCAGCTCCTGTTACATCAAAAGACAGGTTATCCCGTTTGATATCATGCGGAATGACATAGAATGCCAGTATCACAATGACAATACTAACCGGGACATTGATCAGAAATGCCCAGTGCCAGGAGAGATATTGAGCAATGAATCCACCGATGGCAGGCCCGGCAGCTACTCCAATGGATACTGACATGGAGATTGTGCCCAGAGCCATTCCGAGCATCTCTTTTGGAAGATAGGTTACACAGAGTAGTGTTGCGGTTGCTGCTATCATGGCAGCACCGATCCCCTGGATGATCCTGGATCCAAGAAGAACTTCCAGATTCGGAGAGATTCCACATATAGCGGATCCGAGGGCAAATACACAGACTCCCAGGAGAAATATTCTCTTGATATATCCCCGTTCGGCTGTCTTTCCAATGATTAGGATGAGCCCTGCCATCATCAGAAGGTAAGTGATGATGACCCAGGATACCGTTCCGGTATCGGTGCCGAATGATTCTGAGATCTGAGGAAGGATGATGGTCACGATTGAACCATCAAGGCCGTCTAAAAACATTCCAATTGCAATTACCGCAAGGAGAAGTTTCTGATGGAGATGATTGGAGGTGATTGAAAACATGGGGTAACATGTTGGGTCGATTCTTGTAATAAGGATTACTTATGAACGTATGTGATAATACAAGATATCCTTTACTAATCCCGGTTCTGGCTACTTGAGAATCGATCGCCGCACTCCGGTGTGGACTGATATCCTGATCCTAAATATTCTGATATATCTCAAAGATTAGTTGATTTTCTATTCCCAATCTCAATTATTGGTTTAGCCGGTAGGAGATTCTTTAGTGAAGGTTACATCTCCAGCGGTTGAAGCATTCCTATCCGGTTCCCTTCTGAATCGATGACTGCAACATACTGTCCGATACCAGAAATTTCAACTGGATGACCAAGTATCTCTCCTCCTGCATCAGCAGCCCGCTTCATTGCTGCACCGATATCCTCTACGGCGATGACCACTGATGGGCACTTGGGCATATCAGGACCCTTCGGGAAGAATCCGCCTCCGATTGCACCTGCCCTGAGAGGCATACGGTTCTCATCGGTCTCGGTGGTGGTGGCAAGAACATATCCTCCCATCTCCTGACCTAATGCGTTCATCTCCCAGCCAAATACTTGTGAATAAAAGGTCATCAGCCGGTCACTCTGCTCATACGGCATCTCAAAGTGCACAACCGGGTTCATTATCTTCATTCTTTTCCTCCTCCTTTCGATGAACTATCTGACGTTCTGAAACATTATATCTGTTTCATTAAAGATAGAACACGGTTGTTTCTGGACGGTCAAACCTATCCGAATGGTTGACTTCAGAGTATATCCATTTTACCTGGCTGTAAACCTGAATCGAGAAATATATCAGATAAGTCACGAATTTATCCTTACATTAGGTTTTTTTCATTTATATCCTCGGGATTTTTATCCAAACACCTGCAATAATTACAAAAATACTCATCTGCAGTGTTATGATCTTATAATACTGCTTTCATACACTCCTTATCTGGCCCTGATCAGGAGATCACTGTTTTGTGTTTGTAATATGACCATAGATTTGTGACCGGTAAACCGGCATAGTTACCAATCAGCCTGATTATACAGGATTAACGCCCTGTTTTGATCATATTTCTGTTGTAGAATCATCATCCTCAAATACTTTTCAACACAGATATCCCATATGTTGCATCGGTATTTGATTGTTGGAGTTCTGGTTCTGGTCTTCAGTACCTGCTGCTTTGCAGCAGAAACCGAAGCCATATCACCTGTTCAAAATGTCTCTTCAGTTCAGGATCTAGTAAATTTTGTTAACGAAGCATCTTTTTACTCACAAAAGGTTGGGAAAGATCCTGCTCTTGCGATGTATGCAGATCCCAATGGTTCATTCACAAGAGGGAATGTGTATATCTGGGCGTATGATATTTCAGGAATAAATCTGGCTCATCCATTTCATCCTGAATATAAAGGGAAGAACAAACTGTCTCTCACCGATCCAGATGGTAAGCGAATGATTGTTATGATGCGGGATACTGCCCTGAATGGAAGCGGATTTGTAACATATAAGTACGAGGATCCCATCACCGGAAAGACAGAACCAAAGCTCGCGTATGTGAAGCGGGTTGATGAAAACTGGTGGCTGGGTTCTGGAATATACGGAGATGCATACTCAATACCGAACAGTTCTCCTGAATTGATGAGAAATTCTCTGACTGGTACCGTAAATGATGCTTTCGTTTATGTCAATGAAGTCGGGAAAAAACAAGCACTTAAGGTTTTTAATAATCAGACCGGACCATACACAGTGAACGGATCATATATTTTTGGTTTTAGCATGAATGGGACTACCCTGTCTCATCCGTTCAGTCCTGATAAAATTGGTTCCAATGAATCAACCTTCACTGATATTAACGGAGTGTCTATTGGAGGAGAAAAACTCTCGTTGGCAAAAGAGGGTGGCGGATTCTGGTATTATGTTTATATTAATCCTGATGCAGGAAATAAACATGAATTCAAGGTATCATATATCAAACCGGTTGATGAAGAATGGGTGATAGGTAATGGCAGGTATATGCCGGATGTTCAGGTCAACTTCTCGCCAGATGTCAGGGAAAACCTGATGATGAAGGTAGAAGAAGCCAAATCGTATGTGAATGAACATGGAAAATCTGCTGCTATCCAGGAGTTTAATGATCCGAACGGTTCATTCTCTGATCCTGAAATGTTTATCTATGCTGTGGATCTGAATGGCACGGTCCTGGCAAATTCATTTCTTCCCGGAAGGGTAGGACAGAATTATTTCAATGTTCAGGAGCCCTATGGAAAGTATCCTGTCAGGCAGATGATAACCAATGCGAAAAATGGTGGTGGATTCACGTACTATTTCTACGCAGATCCGAAGTCCGGATATGAGAATAGATTAAAACTCGGATATTCGGAACTGGCTGGAGATGACATGGTTATATCAGCCGGTGTCTTTGCACAGCCCTAAATCCCTTGTTACGAATAGTTGGGAATACAAGGGTATCAGGGAAATATCTATCTCCTTTTTGTTTTTAAAAAATTATTCAAGGACCTTGAATCAGGCCCCTATGAATGATACAAGATATGAATTGTTGATTTTGTTACAAATTTTTCATCCAATATACTCGTTTCTCCTTTTCTCGTTCTAGTATTTGAGAAGTAGTTATCTTTCCTGATTGAAGGTTCATAATATCACTCTTTACTTCATCATATGATTTACCGAGATCTGCAGATAAAAAATAATATCTATTCATATGGAATGGATTTTCTTTATCTAACACCAGAGAATATATTTGGGCCGGGTATGGCCCTTCTCCATCTCGTAACTCAGCTTTGTTACCTCTCCATGAAGTCTGGTTACCAATCGAACCCCCGTTACGGAGAACAGGGATGGTATCTCCGATATGGACTGGTGTAGTATTTGATTGATGGAGAATATCCAGGACTGTCAAGTTAGCAATTGTATATATTTTACCATTCTGTCTCGCTGGATCTTTAAATGTAACAACAATTTGAGATAAATTTCCGTATACCAGGAGATCTGTCTGGGTAATTCTCTTGACATATGTATTTTCAGGGGGCCATGGCATTTGTGTTGCTTCACAGATTAAACAACACAGTAGAAGAATGATCACCAAAAAAATAATCCATCTTTGCAGCCCCCCATCTTCTCGTCATATGAAATTATAAAAAAATAGTAATATTATTTGTCTATTAATATTTTATTCCTATATCAATCAGATTGTTTGTTAATCTTCACCTGAATATCTTCCTGTTTTTTCATTAAAGGAAATGAACCCAAGTATCATTATTTTATTCGTTCCAATATTCGAATTACTCCGTGTTGAGTTTATTGTTTTAGAGAATGAAAAATTCCTCATTTATCTTCCGGTTTCATTTTATACAATAATATATCGATTTAATGTTTAAATATCGGAGATGATACTTTCAGATCCTGGAAGAACACTGATATAGATCAAATCCGTATATGACAGATTACTCGTATGATACGTAAAATAAATCTCATGCTTCTTCTTTTGGTTCTTTTCGTATTAGTCGCAGGGTCTGCATTTGCAGACTCATCATCTGGCTTGATATCAATCAACCTCTCGATATCTACGGACATCAAAATTTTATCAGATATTTTTGATGTAAGCTTTTTTGCTATGCCGAACTCATCTCATCATACCGGCTTGAATTCAAGTACACCAGATGAATCTGAAACAATCACCAGTACTCAAATAACCGATCAATCAGTCATCTGGTCCAGAACTGTGAACGGTATTACCCATACATACGAGGTAGTCATCGCTCCAGGAATTACCTGGAATCAGGCGCGAGCTGCTGCAATAGCAAAAAAAGGACACCTGGCAACAATTACCTCAAAGGCTGAAAATGATCTTGTGTTCTCTCATATTCAGAATACATCCTACTGGTCTGTGTGTAGGGGAAATATGTTCGGGCCATGGTTAGGAGGATGGCAACCATTAGGATCACAGAATTCAAGTACCGGATGGGCCTGGGTGACCGGAGAGAAATGGGAGTACACGAACTGGTCTCCTGAAGAGCCGAATGATTTTCTTGGTGGAGAAGATAAACTGTTCTTCTATGTGAATACCTGCATTCCGTCATCTACATGGGGTGATCATCGCTACGATGGCGATGGAGTTACAGCATATATTATTGAATGGGAGAAGGTGGTGATCTCACCTCATATGGTTTTTTCACCAGCCACTCATTGGAAATACGCTGAAAAAGTACCCAAATAACAATTATCTGATGAAGTTGCTCTTCAGCATGAGGAACATACAAATCAGGTATCCATGAAAAAAATCAGGTCATCAGCATACCCGTAAGAAAAAGATCAGATCTGATCGATCTCCAGACGATAGGTATACCATCCGAGCCTCGACCCTCCGATCGTTTCATAGAACCTGATCGACGGCTCATTCCAAGTCAACACCATCCAGTCCATCCTTCCACATCCCCTTGTTTTTGCTTCATTCAAACAATAATCAAAGAGTTGTCTTCCATACCCGTTGCCCCGGTATGATTCGAGGACAAAGATATCTTCAAGAAATAAGGTCGGTCGTGCTAGAAAGGTTGAATACGAGAAGAAAAAAGTCGCAAATCCGACCGGTGTGTCATCATGTCTGCCAATATATGCCTCAATCTTTGGAGGTGTGACTAGGAGATCATTCAGGAGTCGTGTTCTGGCACTCTCATCAGGGGGAGTGAGGTGTTCGTATCCTGCCAGTTCACAGAGGAGCGAGAAGAACTCGGGGAATGTGTCTTTTGTTACCTGTTCGATTGAAAAGAGACTCATCTGGCACTCCGGTCTTCTCTGCCATAATGCATCGAAAAAATAGTCAGGTACTCATCACCATAACAGGTGCTGTCTGATCGTAATGAAAATTCCGGACCCAGAGTTGCTTTGAACAGGTCATTCCACTCAGTCCGGAGCATATGGTAATCGGTCCTTACCCCTCGTGGCTGGGTAAGAATGGATATGAGTTCGGTCATGAGGAACGAATCTACACAGTCTATGGCCAGGTCTACTGATGCATCATGCGTAAATACCTGATCGATAATTCTTCCATATACCTGGTAGACAGAAAGGGCAAGTTCGGGAGAGTATAACTCGGGAGTATCATGATTGGCATCAATTTCGAAGAGCAGAAAGTGATTGATCCACGATTTCAGGTGTGAAAGATGGACTCGTTTATCCTCGACCGGCATATGGTGATATGCGAGTGAACTCATTGCAATATCGAAATGCCTGCTGATTGATGAAGAACAGTCCTGAATCTTTGCACACTCTGTTGAAATGGTGACGGTCGGAAATGCAGCCGAGACATTCTGTGTGGCCAGATCTATCATTGCCGGTGATGAATCGATAAGAAGAATCTCTGAGATTCCCGGAATCTTTCCTGATTGGAAGAGACTGGTCAGGAATTTGACTGTGAGTGCCCCGTCTCCGCATCCGATATCCATAAACCTGATCTGATGATCAAATCCTGGCAGGGAATGAACAAATTGGTGTACCAACTGGGTTCGTGACTGGACCATGAACGGTACCTGGGAAAAGTGAATAAATGGTCTGGGATCTTTGAATGCTACAGCAGGAGGTATCATCTCTCCCTTATGACGCTGAAGAAAACCCATCAGAAATGTCGATGAAAAGAGCCCGTCTTCTTCACAAAGGGTTCCGGTGTTGAGCCATTCATCTGACTGGGTATGAAATCCCTGAGCTGCAAGAGTGGTTGCGATATAATAATAAAACGCAGACTTCAGGTTAGATCTTATGATATCGGTATAGTTCTCCGGACTTTTCTGAGTCGTGATCACTTCATTGGCATACCTGACCCAGTCGTTCTTCTCACGTTCTGATAGAAACAGCATTTATCTGTACCCTTATTTTTTCGAAAGCGATGATTCCGAGTATGAAAATAGGGGTTGATTCTTGAATATTGTTTTGTTTCTGCATGATTCAGGAGATGTATCATGAATACAATACCGGTTTCCATTCTGATACTCAGAAGAATAAATAGAATCAGGGAGAGAAGATACCGGTACCGGAGGAGAGGTAGTCGTCAGGTAGTACCTTTCACACATAAATATGGCCAGATTTCCTTTTTTATCATCCCGGGCACGGGAGATGTCTCCTGAAAACTCAATAGAAAAAAACTGTAATGAACTAGCTGGAAAAAAGACCCTGGGTGACCTCGGGAGTGCCATTGCTGTACTGGTGCTTGCATATTCTCCCCGTGATCTTGAACAGATGAGATGGAATTTCTCTGAAAAGATTAAAGATTATTCGCCTGATCTTCGTAAACGACTGGAAGAGACGATAACTGCCCATCTGCATGGAACATTCCAGCAGATCCGACTCATGAACCAGCAGGGTGTATTTGAGAGCATGCAGGAAACGCTCTCTGGTTGTGCATCTGATTACTGGGCGATGGTTCTTTCGCAGTGTTCAACCAATGATACAAAAGGGGACCAGATTAGGTTTCTGAAGTTCTTGCTCTCCGGGTTCTGCATGTTTGTTCAGAAGATACCTGGTCATCCGGTAGGTATGCCATTTCCGGGCGGGGATAAGGTGGATTTCGTCGACGGGATCTATTACTGTCCGGTCAGGACCAAGGCCAACGATGTCGATGCCGCTTTGTGCCCGTTCTGTCCGGCAGAACAGACCCCGGAGATAGGATATCTTAAGCCCCCGGTCAATGCCAGTGAGCACCGGAAGCAGGAGTTTATCAAGAACTGCTATGACTTTCACCATTTTAACGGGTGAAACCCTTTTTTCCTGGCTCAGCATTTGTCTTCGTATCTGAACGTGTGACTATCACATCGTTAATCTACCCTCATCCGATGACAAAAAGCTGCGAAATTTCATGAAAAAAGATGTACGGGTTATGAGATAGGCTATGAATCAGTTATTATGAGAGCCTCTGCAAGATGACCACTCTGCATATTCGGGTTTGTAACCGAGACATTCCAGATCCCTGCTGAACCGGTGGGGGTGGAGAACGAGCATGAAAGTGTCTGGTTGGAGAGCAGGGCAGGATGTTTACCGGTGATTGTCGCCTCACCTTTTTCAATATCTGCATTGATTCCTGGTAGGAACCCATTGCCCTGGATGATCACGCTGATATCATTCCCTGACCTGGCTGATCCGGGTCTGATGGTGGTTACAACCGGGGATGACAGCGGCCTGACCATAAATGCATCGGCCAGAATGCCTGCCTTGCCATCCGGGTTGGTGACTGAAAGATTGTATACGCCCGGTAGAGAAGTGATAGGAATCCGGAGTGAACAGGTGAGCGCTGTTGAATTCAACAGAGTCAGGTTGTCCCCGGTGATACGAGAGCCTTCATGCTGCAGGGAGATCGTGGAAATGTTAGTAAAAATCCTTCCGGTAATCGTAAGTTGAAGATTATCTCCAGGACTGTCCTCACCCGGGTGGATGCCTGAAATCACAATATCTGGATCGACAACTCTTACGATTCTTCCATCGTAATTGATAACAAGCGGTGTAGGAAGCAATTTGATATATGAGGTAAGAGAATCAACATCAAGCGGACCGGTCACTCCTGGCTGCGAGAGCTTCATAACCGAGTATCCGTCACCACCCGAGGCCAAATAGGAGACAGTAGCAATTGAGTACCATCCGGCTGGTTCTATCGGGGTTCCATTACATGAAATACTGAGTATCCTGGAATTGACAGGTTTTGAGTCATCATACGTGTAGTTGAACCCGGAAATTTGTAGCATATGGTCAGTGGCAACTGTCCGGTTCCATTGCTGCTCAAGAACAAGTCTGATCTGCTCACCTGTCATGTTCACAGATATGATGTTGTTTCCAAATGGCAGCATCTCATACATCTTACCGGTTGTGATATTTCCCGGGTAAATATCTGCACGGACTGCACCCTCGTTGATCATCCCAAGGTCAGACTGCATTGTATATCTCATCGAGTCAGTCACCAGATCATAGAGGTTGGATTCCCCATCTGCATCTCTGGCAACGCTGATGTTCATCTGTGTTGAGGAGATAACCGTGTTGATCAACGGGCTTGTGAGGTTGATCGTGTCATTTAGTAGTCTTGAAGCCTCTGGGTTTGGTCTCGTTCCTGAATCCCTGTTTGTGTACGGGACTATGATAGAAGCGGTCTTCCAGGTGATATCCCGACTTGCCGGGTCTACTGCCAGGCTGATATTGGCAAATCCTTTGCTGTATGAGTACGCCTGTGTCACAAGAACTGAGTTATTCCCTGCATTTGGCAGGAACGCATTGGTGAAGTTGTCAGTGTGACCTGAAATGACGACATCAACATCGCTGTCGAGCCGGGAAACAACATCTACGACTCTTCCCGTCACCTGTGTGTCAGATCTAGTCTGGCCGTCATATGGACTCTGCGATCCACCTTCGTGGAGCAGGACAACAAATGCATGAAGCCCAAGCCGTTGGAGATCTTTTACCTGTTTATTGATGGAGTCTGCTTCGTCAAGGAAGGCGAGATCTTTCACGTTATCATGGGAGACAATGGAGGGGGTAGAGGTTGTTACTGCTCCGATAAAGGCAACTGGAATGGTATCTATCGTTTTTATTGTATACGGAGGAAGCAGAAGTTCTCCTGAACTATTGTATATCACATTTGATGCAGAAAATGATGCATCAGATCCCGGATATGGATCCTGAAGATGAGGGATTGTTGTATCTGCATTCCCACCCTCGATCTTGCGCATAAGTTCTGATATGTTGCGGTCAAACTCATGATTACCCACGGTTGCCACAACCGGGCAAGAGGTAATAGGCTGGTATGTCCTGTTTCCTGAAGTATTTCCTGAAAAGAGATTGTAAAAGAGCAAGGTAGGTTCATCGAGGAGAAGGCCTGACTCTGGCGTTGATGCTCCTGTGATGTCCCCCGGTAGAGCAATGATCGTTCTGTTTGCACCTGACACATTCACTACATCAGTCAGGTATGTGGCCAGGGAGCCAAGCCCGCCGACCGGAGAGTTGTTGACCATCTTTCCGGATGTTATCTGACCGTGAAAGTCATTGATTGCCAGGATTGTGAGGTTTACCGGTTGATCAGTATTCTGCGATGATACTTCTGCAAAAGAGATGCCGGTTATCCCCCATGTCAGCAGGAGTATTAAGAGCAATACCCCCTGAGATCTCCTGGTAACGCCAGATTGATGCCTGTGTTCAGTCATATCCTCATCCATTCCACTCATTCAGGTACAATCTTCATCTCTTCCTTTACATAAATTGACAACCAACGGATGTTCATGTCATCATCCGGCCGGTTCTTTGAGATCCATACCCGTATATCTTCAGGTACTCAAGGATCGATATGAACCTCTCACTGCGTGATGATTTTATCAGGCTCTGGGGTCGGTATTTTCCCGGTGAACCACTTCCGATTACCTTTGAGTTCTCTTTCTGAACTTCGCGGCCTTGACCCTCCCGGACCATCAGACAAGTGGAAGTGTCTTGTCTGCGATCTGACAAAGGTCAGGAACGGAAAAAACCTTGTTCTTGATGCCTCTTCGGTCACATGCAAAGGTGGGCAGAGGTACTGCGAGTACGGAGCAGGAGAGATACCCTACTTCAATTATTTTCTCTCGTATGGTCTCGAAGGAAAGACTGAAGGAGAACGGTACAAAAAATCTCCTGAAGTTGTTGATGAGTGGATGAAAGATTATGAGCCGCTTCCTTCAGCGGGTAAAAATCTCATCTTCAAGCGATGGGACAACCTGACTGAAGAGGATAATCCGGTAGCTGTGATCTTCTTTGCACATGGAGAGGTGCTGTCGGGATTATTTACCCTCGCGAATTTTGATCGAAGGGATCCCTTCGGGGTGATCACTCCGATGGGGGCAGGATGCTCATCTCTGATCTATTATCCCTGGCATGAAGAGCAGTCTGATGACCCGAGGGCGGTGCTCGGGATGATGGATCCCTCTGCACGACCGTGCGTTCAGATGGATATGCTCTCCTTTGCTGTTCCCATGAAGAAGTTCACCGGGATGGTTCAGGACATGGAAGTGAGTTTTCTTACAACCCCTGCATGGAATCGTGTCAGGGCAAAGATAGAGCAGGGGCACGAATTACACAAAAAATAGAGAAAGCGTCAAAATCGTCTATGTCCTTGATATTTGCACCGAAATTCTCCGACGTGACCATTGTATAGTTTCCCCTCAAAATTGTAAAGGTGTTTTTCAAAAAACCTCCCCTATCATCCTCCCTCCCTGAGGAACGGTACAAGTGGGTGGCTCTCACCGTCGCTTCACTTGGTACGCTGGTCGGTATTCTGAATGCCAGCACCCTGATCATCGCTCTTCCGACGATGATGGTCGGCCTCAACACCACGCTCGTGAATGTGATGTGGGTGCTGATCGCCTACATGCTGGTTATGACGATCCTTGCCCCGGCAAGTGGGCGTCTTGCTGACATGTATGGCAGGAAAAAGATCTACATCTTTGGTCTTGTCACCTTCACTATTGCGTCTCTCCTCTGTGGAATAGCTGCAGATGTGTACCAGTTGATAGGATTTCGTGTATTCCAGGCTATTGGCGGTGCAATCATTGTCGCAAACGGGACAATCATTGTTGCTGATGCGTTTCCAAAACATGAACTGGGCCGTGCCATGGGTATCCTCTCGATGATCATGGCAGGGACGTTTGCCATAGGTCCGGTCATCGGCGGGTTTTTAACCCTTATTGACTGGCGTCTGAACTTTTTTTTAAATATCCCTATTGGAATCTTTGCAAGTTATTACGCCCATAAAAACCTAAAAGAAGTGCAGGAGTTTTCAGGACTCGAATCCTTTGATCTCAAGGGGATGATCCTGTTTGCTGTTGCCTTTCTCTCCCTGACTGTGTATGGCAGTGCAGGCTTCATGGTGGGCCTGTTTGATCCACTCATGCTGGCATTACTCTGTATCGGCCTGGTAACACTGGGGGCATTTATCAGACAGGAGATGACCTTCCCGTATCCTATGATAGATCTCTCACTCTTTAAGAGCAGAATATTTCTGTTCGGCCAGTCAAGTGCATTTATTAACGCTATTGCACGAGGAGCAGTGATGATGCTTCTGATCCTCTTCTTCCAGGGGTTGCAGGGGTATGATCCCCTGATCGCCAGTATCCTTGTTGTCCCGATGGCGATCGGAATAGTGGTATCAGGGCCAATCGGTGGATCCCTCTCTGATCGGTACGGGTCGAGGCTGATAACCACCCTCGGGCTCGGAATATCACTCGTGGGACTGGTCGGTCTTGCCTTGATGCAGTATGATACCGCTTACTGGATCATAGCCGTCTGGCTCTTTATCAACGGGTTTGGATCTGGTCTTTTCCAGCCCCCGAACACGAGTGCTATCATGACATCAGTTCCGCTGGAACGAAGAGGGGCAGCCTCTGCCATGAGGGCATTTTTCCAGAATACCGGAATGGTCATCTCGATGACGATCGCGATGCCGCTCCTGATAAATACGGTTCCGCTTGACGAGATGATGAACATGTTTATCTTTGGAGGAGTTCATCAGCCGGTCGCAATTCAGGTTGCGTTCACCCACGGTATCACCCTGGCCTTCTGGATATCGTCAGCAATAACAATCTTTGCAATTATCGTCTCTGCCATGCGGGGAACAGGAGACACAATGCGGGGAGTGCAGGCATAATACAATATCCAACCTCTTTTTTCAGTGCGTGAAATAATTAAGCAATATTTTATTGGGGTTTATGACAAACGCTGAATGTGAACCCGCTAACATTACTCATATCATTTTCTCCATGGATCATCTTCGGTGTCCTTGCAGGCCACAGTCTTTTTCAACTTGAAGCGTGTCTGGTTATCTGTCTGCTTCTTTCGGTAGTTGTCAGCTGGTCTGATCTGAAGAACAAACTGATTGTTCCCTGGGTAACATTACTATATTTCTTTATAATCTGTGTTTTGGTAATTCCACTCAAGTTTTATGCAGTAATCCCCTATATCGGTCTTATCTCAAGCCTGGTCCTCACTCTGATTGCATTTGGTTCGATTGCAATTGGTAGTTCCTTTACTATCCAGTATGCAAAAAAGGAGGTTCCAAAGGAGAAGTGGAACGATCCAAACTTTATCAGGATTAATCAGGTCATGACCGGGTTCTGGGGACTGCTGTTTTTCATCGGAGCAGTGAAGAGTGTTATCGAACTCTTTATACCTGATTTCTTCGGTGTACTGGGTGATGCCTTCCTCTGGATATCAATGATCATTGGAATTGCGTTTACCATCAAGTATCCACCCTACGCCAGGAAGAAGATCGCAGAGAAAATGGCACAGTAATCTTTCTTCCCTATCTTCTTTATGCCGGATTGTGCTGTGATCGAATGATTGATGTATCGCCTCGATTTTTCATCAATCTCCATCAGCACATTTCGCCAGAGTATCCATGACTGGTGGGTGAATTTAAGCGTTTAAAAACCCAATATTCTGCCTCTGTATTGTAACAATTTCTCTGTTCTTTTATTCTGTGATCTGTAATCATGAAACCTCTGCCAGATACTGACTCATCACTTCCTAAAACCGCATCTCTCAATCTTCGACAGATAATAGCCCTCTATATCGGTTCGGTTCTGGGCTCCGGGATTCTTCTGCTTCCCGGGCTTACGGCAGAACTAGCAGGACCGGCATCACTGCTGGCCTGGCTTATCATGAGCCTTCTTGCGATCCCGATGGCTCTGACCATGGGGTTGCTCTCAATTAAACTTCCTCATGCCGGCGGTGTTTCGCATTTTGTCTCGCGAGCATTCAATCCGGCTATCGGATCGCTGGTAGGCTATTATTTCCTGTTATCAGCGATCATGGCTGTCCCGGTAATAGCCCTCACCGGTGCAGGATACACTTGCAGTGCCTTTGGCCTTGGTGATTCAGCCCGCATTCCGGTCACGGCCTGCATTCTTGCTATCGGTCTCCTCTCCAATTATCTAGGTATGAAACTGACCGGGCAGATTCAGCTGGCAGTTGTGGTGGCAACGATCGGCATTCTTGTCGGGGCAGTTCTTGGTAGTCTTCATTCGATAGATCCTGCAAATATGACGCCGTTTCTGCCACACGGATGGATCAGTGTGGGACATTCTGCGACCCTGATCTTCTGGTGTTTTCTCGGATGGGAGGCTATATCCCATGTAACTGAAGAGTTTGAGGATCCCCGGCGTGATGTCCTGAAGGGAACGATCATTGCATCGGTCCTGATCAGTATCCTGTACCTGGCAACGGTGGGTGCTGTCATCGGAACCCACAGTTACGGGCCGGGAATATCTGAAGTCTCTTTGATACATCTGATTGGAATCGCTGCCGGACAGAATGGGATGTTTATCACCGGGTTTGTCACGCTTTTTATCACGATAGCACCGTCAATTGCATATATCGGTGCTGCCTCACGGCTCGCATATACTCTTGCACAGAACGGTAGTGCCCCTCAAAGGCTCTCCCTTCTTTCCCGCCGGTACTCAACACCAGTGGGCGGACTGCTATTTCTCATGGTGTGTTTCGCAGTGATCCTTCTGGTATACAGCACAGGAATTGTCTCTCTTGCAACTCTTATCCAGATCCCGAATGCGACATTTATTCTCACGTACCTCGGGGGATCTGCTGCAGGGCTTGTTCTACTCAAAGAGAGCGGTCTTGGAAGGATAGTGAGCGGGATCTCGTTTCTTCTCACCGGTGCAATATTGTTTTTTGTGGGATGGGCCATTGTCTGGCCGGTTCTTGTAACGATAGCCTGGTGGATATACCGGACAATCACTATCAAAGATCTGAAGGCCTTCTATCAGAATAGAATATAAGGATCAGATGAATTATTGGGGGGTTAGCTGTATAGTACTAAACCCGGAGCCTGAATATATGAAATATATTCAGATAAACAGTTCCTTCAATGGTGTGGATGTTGTGTCTCTTGTAGTCATTGATGACCTGCTGATCAGAATGAACGGGTTATTCTCGTACCCTGATAATCAGTTCATCATTCAAAAATAGAGTAAAAGAATTGTGATGAAGTTAGGTTACAACTATTGCATTTGGAATCATCAGGCTGGCACCATAATTTGAATTGGTTGCAGACAATGTAACTGGATATGAACCTTTTGTTGTATATGTATGGGATGTGTTCTGCAGTGAAGATTGTGCCCCGTCCCCAAAGTCCCATACCCATGAGATCGGGTTTCCAGAACTTAAATCCCTGAAGTCAACGACGAGTGGCGCATTTCCTGCTGCCGGATATGCAGAGAATTGTGTGATGATATTACCTGGAACCGGAGTCTGAGTTGGCTCTGGAACAGGCCCGTCTGTCACGGTAATGTAATTGTTCCAGACCGCATAACCCCCTGTCTGGCTATTGAGGGCACGTAATGTCACTGTGTATGTTCCCGGAATCTCGTATGAATGAATCGGGTTCCGGGTTGTATTAGTTGTTCCATCCCCGAACTGCCAGAACCATGAGGTAGGTGAGCCAAGAGACTGCTCTGATGAGAACGAGACAGTCAGAGGTTTCTCCCCGTACCGATCTGAAGCATTAAAGAATACATGAACCTGACCGGGTGTTGCATTTGCGATCGCCCGAATTGTGTGATCATCAGTCAGTTCAGTAAAGGTCCAGGTGGTTACGTTTGATTTGGATACAGAGTCTACAACGAGATCAGTAACGTCAGCACCGGGCTTTGCCTGGATGATAAATGTCTGGTTCGTATATGATCGATAAGAACTATTCCCATTGGGTGTAATGACTGCCCAGTCATTTACAGAAGCATTAATGGTTACTGTTTTCTGGGGAATGAGCGGTGCAGTATCGTATATTCCAGATTTTAATACTACTTCGTATGGTGTGGTAGAATACCCGGTAACAGAGGGAGTCTGCTTATCAGACCATCCTGTTCCGTTCTGATTACTCCAGTAGTTGCCGGCAATAAAGGGACCTCCTACAACATTTGTTCCAGGTTGTGGACCTGCAGGGTTTGTCCAGATATAATGAAATTTACTGAAATTCTTCGATCCGCCAATATTTGTTTCACTTCCAAAGTAATTGTTGTAAATTTTCCCTTCTCCGGTTGTGTCTTCATATGCATTTATAAAAATGCAATATTGGCTAGTTTTATCGATATGGTTACCTGTAATGGTTGTATTGGGTAGATCTATGATTGCTGCTCCGATTGATACATTTGAGATAATATTGTTAATGATTGTAGAGTCGTAACCAAGTATTTCTATGCCAAAATCTGCTGTGTCACGGATAATATTATCAGAAATTGTGCCGTTATTTCCCATAATTCCAATGCCATTTTGATTTGTATATGCTCTGTTGTTTCTGACTAAACATGAGTTTCCCATTGCTACTAACCCGAATCCATTATTATTCAAAGTATTTTCAGAGAATGTCAGATTTTCTCCATATGAATAAATACCATATCCAAACCAACTGGTTGCTGAGGAGATGGTATTTTGTGTAATTATTGAATCATCTCCCATAATATGCAGATTTTCGCGGCTCTGGCTGATCTCATTACCTCTTATTATGGCTCCGATACCTGTAACAGCAACACCAAAATATCCATTTTTAACAACCTCATTCCCATCAATTATTGAGTTATTACCGTAACATCCCATTCCGAACATATTGTCATGAACTGAATTTTTTGTCACCATTGCACCGGTGCTATACATGTAACTTCCAAAATTACTGTTGTTATACAGGGTATTTTGAGTCATTATGATATCGGTTCCGGTTGCATTGATCCCGTTATAGTCGTTATCTGATATCGAATTATTAATGAAAGATACCTGATCGCTAAAAGAATCAATACCAAAGTAAAATTCTCTGATGCCGGCGAAATCCCTGACCGTCACATTTCGTTCTCCAGAACTCAGTATCCCGGTATTTTCAAAATTACCGTAAATTGACTGTGCATTTCCTTCAAGAGTCACATCTGAAGCCCCGATCCATATTGCTGATGTATTATTTGTAGAAAAACCGTCTTGAAGTGTGTAGGTTCCAGACTCATAGATATAGTAACTTGGATCCGTTCCGGTGGGATTAAAATAATAATATCCACTCCCTTCCGGAGTAGGAGAGATAGGAACCAGGACTGCACTAGCCATCGTTTCCATACCAGAAACAGCAAATGATTGTGCTGAAACAACCTGAATGGTATCGTTTCGTGTCTGGGCTGATAACAGGTTTTTGGTATTGTTTACCGATGGCGGAGGAATTATGATCTCTTCAGGCTCCGGAATATTTGACAGAGAATAATTCAGAAAATTTTCAAAACCTGGTGCAATAATCTTGTTGTCAGCTCCACAACCAACTACCCCGAAAGATACTAGGAGTACCAGACAGAGAAATAGAGTTGTAATACGTCTGGTATATGAGTACATCAGATACCTCCATCCAGAGATCCCTGGTTCGTTCTCCACCTTTCATTTCTTGTTTGTATTCCCTGTTCGCTGTTGTGGAAATCCTTTCTGATCTCCAGCCAATTGATATCATTCATTGAACCCATCGTTTTCTCCATCCAACTTAAGCCAAACCCAGGAAAGATATATTATTGGTATATAATAGTATCAAAAATATAAAATTATGCATTTATAATTTAGTATTATCGGGTTTGAATTGATCATTGTACATACCATCTGGCATTAGCAATCTGTATAAAACCTATATCCCTGGATTCACCATTTTCATCCAGGTATTCTGGAGTCATTCAAATCTTATGTGGCCGGATTCTGAGTTGCCTGAATCCAGGGGATAGATGATATGATCTGGTCCGCATGCCTGATCAGGATATATTCCGATGGTCCGTGCCGATACCCTGGTGATCGTTCTGTTGTCTGCAGTTACTGTATACAAAGTTCCTGCTGAGTAATCCTTTCCGGTCGGCCCATTGATCCCGTTCTGGAAATTGGTTATCTCTTCGACCACCGGATATTGATCTATTTGTTCGGTTTTGACAAAATGAGCACGTTTATGCCCGGCCATGATAATCGTCGGCCCCTGGATAATATTTGCATTGATATCTCTGCCGAGTCGCGATACACTCCCGTTCATATCCATGTAATAATGGGTTGCTATAAGAGTCAGTTGATGTGGTGACTGGTTGAGAGTTTGTCTGATATTGCTGAAGTCTTTGGATGGGAGGGTCTTTTTAACATACGGAATAGTGACAAGATTGAAGTCATTGAGTGTGGTGATAGAGTACCGATCTGTATTCCCGGTATAGGCTGAGTAGTACCGGTCATCTTTCCCATAATTGGTGTCATGATTTCCAGCGGTTACATAGATCGGAATTGAGGTCTTATTGACTGCAGCTGCATACGCATCCCATTCCTCCCTGCTATCAAAGGTATTCACAAGATCCCCGGTGATGATTATTGCCGAAATATTGTACCTGTCTCTGATTGAATCGAGGTAGGTAAAGGTGTAGTTATAGGTGTCATGGTACCCGGTCGCAAGGTTCTGCGTATCTGACAGATGCACAATGGAGTATGATGTGGTGTTTGATGCTTTTGAGCTGGTAGTTCCCTGATCCGGTTCGGCTGTGACACATATCTGGAAGAGTACTACGACAATAATTACGAAAATAGCGATAAAAAACCATCTGAACTTCATAAAACCTGTATGTTCCTCTTTTGTGGAGATCGTCAGGTAGGTTTTGTCTGGTTGTTTAAATATCTGCTTCATCAGGTCAGAACAGCGGGAAAGACCTGAAAATCTTTCTTCTGGTATCCAGGCCTGTCAGGCCTATGCCATGGGCAAGGAAGATGTGTTACTGATAAAAAAAGGGGTGCTTATGCCTTTTTCCGGTATACGTTGAGGCCGATCTTGATATCATCGTTATCGGGTATCGATATGTTTCCCTCTGATGAGCCGATTACAATTGACTTTCCTGATTTTGATTCACCAAAATCTTTTGAAAGATCGACAGTGATTGTGAGGGTGGATCCCTCAATCTTCATCTCCATATTCTTCATAGTAGTAGTGTTTACCCGGCATAGAATATCTTTTTCGATTGATTATCTCTCAACTGAAAAACCAGTCGGTTCTCTCCAGGTGTTCACGCTATGGTATTGATACCGGGTTTGGGGAAGAGCCACGAAACATTTAACAATTCAGACCAACTATAATGAATGTCTTCATCTTATTGTATCATTGCCCTCCTTTTCTGCTTCCTGATCTTCACTCCAGTCAGTGCTGATCTGAAAGTTCATTTCCTTGATGTGAATGAAGGTGATGCAGTTCTTTTACAGGCTGATGGTCAGAATATGTTGATAGATGCCGGTACAACTGGTTCAGGAAATTTAACTAAGCATTACCTGAAGTCACTCAAAATTAGCGAATTCGACCAGGTACTGGTGACAAGTCCTGAAGAAGGAAGGACCGGGGGACTTACAAACATCCTCAATGACACTCCTGCCAGGCACTATTCAGATGGCGGATGGAATGTGTCTGATGGAACATACCGGGATGTTATCACGAAACTTGATGAAGATCAGATCCCCAGAACAAAAGTTCTGGCCGGAAGTGACATTCAGTTTGCAGAAGGGGTGAACATCACGATAGTAAGTCCTGCAAACCTGACCGGTGAAGCAGGAGCAGATACACTCGTCCCCCTGATAACGTATGGAAACACCCGGTTTCTTCTTATGGGGAGTCAGCAGAGTGTTCCCGGAAATGTCAGTGCGCAGATTATGAGGGTTGCCGATCATGGGTCACGGCAGGGAACAGATCCTGGTTTCGTCATGAAAGTTCATCCTGAGATTGCCATTGTCAGTTCCGGTGAAGGGAACCCGGCCGGAAACCCTATCCCAGGAACGATAAATATTCTGCAGACCGCAGGAGCCCAGGTGATGCGGACAGATAGTGACGGAACAATCACCATTACCACAGATGGGACTGATTATTCTGTTGGAAAACTCAGGATGGAGCCTGAGATCACCCTCTCGCTTGTCAGTGTTGTAGAGACCCGGCCACCTGCCTGATCTGGGTATAATCATTTTTTGTAACTTCAGATCATCACATTGGCTGCAATAATAGTTTTCAAAAATGGAGATCTACATCTCTACTCTTGTGACAACCCCGTGAACCTTATGAGGTGGGAGCCGGTAGTACTGAACAAATGAAGGGCAGAGTCGTTTGATCAGATAGAAGATCTGCCAGATCAGATTCCTGGTCACAATCTCTTCCATCCCATAGAAGATCGTTTTCTCCTCTATCCCTGCCTGACGAATAATGAACATCAGGTCGATAACCTGCATATACCCGTATCTGACCGAGAGTGTGGCAAGGCCTGGTGCAATCTCTTTGGCGACATTGTACTCAAGTCCATACGGCTTCTCGGTGATATCTATAGAGACAAGGACGTTGTTGTGATAGATGATCTCATTGTTGAACATCGTCCGTGAGATGTACGTTGGGACACTCTCAATAGATCGTGCAAAGAATATCGCTGTCCCTTTCAGATGCCTGCCACTGAAATATGCCCGGGTGTATCTTCGCAAAAACTGATCCTGGGTCATCGGGTGCATGGCCCGGTATAATGCCTTCTGTCCATGGGTGTAGATCAGGATGATCGAGAAGGGTATTGAGGCGATGATCAGTGAGAGGTACCCGCCATGAGTGACCTTACTGAATGTGGACAGGAAGTAGGTTATATCAAGGGATGTGACCAGGATAGCAACCCCTGCATGCAGATACTGCTTTCTCGCAAGGAAGATTGAGATCATGAATGTCCCGGTTATGGACATCGTTCCGGTGACTGCCAGGCCGTAGGCATTTGCAAGCCGGTCTGAATACTGGAACATCAGAAGTACCAGGATCACAGCGATGCATAACAGCCAGTTTACCGTGTTGATATAGATCTGGGTCCTGAGTTCGTCAGATGTATAATCGATGTGGAGCATCGGGAGAAGATGGGTGGTGATCGCCTGGTAGATGATCGAGAAGATTCCGCTGATGACCGCCTGGGAAGCAATCACGGTTGCAGCAATCATCAGGATAAGGAATGGAATATACAGAATTTCTATCTCAGTGAAGACCATCTGGAAGAGAGGATTCCCCACATTAGAATGTCTAAGAAGGAATGCTGCCTGGCCGAGGTAAGATGAAAGCACCGAGATAAAAACCAGAATCCAGGCATATCGTATCGGCTCCCTGCCCAGATGGCCCATGTCTGCGAAGAGCGCCTCAGCACCGGTTGCACAGAGGACAATAAGGGACATTGCAAAAAACCCGTGAATCCCGTTATGCAGGAAGAACTTGGCTGCATATATCGGATTGATGGCAGTGATGATCTCAGGGCTTAAGATGATCGAGAAGAGCCCGGTGAGAAAAAGAGCCACAAACCATATGATCATAATCGGTCCGAAGGTATCAGAGACTCCTTCGGTTCCTTTTCGCTGAAAGTAAAACAACCAGCACGCGATGATGATTGCAAGAAGAATAAGCCATTCCTGGGCGATGCTCTCCATGCCCGGGATCTGCCTGATACCCTCAACTGCTGACAGGATACTGATTGCAGGGGTTATGACACATTCTCCGATCATCAGAGAGATACCGAGGATGGCAAGAAGAGTAAATATTGATGCCGAACGTGGATGCCTGATGAGCGGGAGCAGAATTCCTTTCAGTACAAGAGTTCCCCCTTCTCCGGTCTGTGAGAGTTTCATAGCCAGGATGGTGTACTGCACGGTCACCATCACGGTCAGCGTCCAGAAGATCAGCGAGATCGTTCCCATAATATTGGCACGGGTGGGCTCGATGAAAAGGTAAAGAACAGCAAGGGTATAGATCGGACTCGTGCCGATATCACCGAAGACAAGACCTGCTGCTTTTTTAACTGACGCTGCCGAAGGGAGAGGCTCCATAAATCTGTATACTCAGTCAGAAGGATCAGATATGATTGTTACCGCCCGCAGGTCAAAATACGGACTCTGCCGGTCAGAGATAATCAATAAACCGGCTGATCTGATCCGGTGTTCCGAATGCATACACCGCATCTCCCGGGACAATCATGTGATCACGGTCTCCGGGAAAGATTAGGGCTCCTGCGTGATCCACGGCAATTACGACTGATCCTGTTGCTGCCCGTATGGCATCAGTAGAACTGACCTCGGTCTTTTTGATGTCATGATACCGGACAATCAGGAGGTTTTGGCCTCGCATGTTCATCAGTACCTGTGATGAGTCATAGAGGATCAGGCGACCGAGTGCCTGGGCGATGATGGTCGGGACATTGATGACATAATCAGCACCGGCCTGGTACATCCAGGAGACCGATTCCGGATCATTTGCCCTGCAGAATATTGTGAGATCAGGGTTCAGTTCACGTGCCATCAGGGTGGTGAAGAGGTTGATATCGTCATCATTCGTTACCACGAGAAGGAAGTGAGCGTTTTTTACTCCTGCTTCTATCAGGATCTCCTCTTTCTCTGCACTTCCAAGAACGGTTGGATGTGATGAGGCATCTGCATCGATGGTCCGCGTGGAAATTCCAAGTTTCGTAAGGTCACGCCCGATCATCATTCCCATGTCTCCGTAACCCGCGATGATGGCAGTGAGTTGTTTTTTATGGGGCGTGATGAACTGCTCCATCACCATCCTGAAGAGATTTGAATTATTGCCAAGGAGAATCAGGACCGTTGATTCCCTGACAACATATGAATCAGGGGGGAAAAGGACTACATCACCTTTGTCTAGAACAGCAAAAGACGTAAACTGATATTCTTCAGGAAGGTGGAGTTCGCCTAAGGTTTTCCCAATCGCCCGACTCTTTCTGATCACCGGAATCCGTGTGATCTGGCATGAACCAAGAACAGTTGAGGTCTTGGTCAGTACATCCTTCATCAGGTCACTGTCTGCAAGTATTTCCGGGTCAACATTGAGCAGGGCATGCAGGGCAGTTATGGCACCGAGGATATCCTTTGTTGAGATGACCTGGTCTGCTCCGCATATCTTGAGATATTTCTCAAGCGAGTTGTCTGTTATCACCGCTATGATCTCTGTTGAAGAGATCTTTTTGATACCGAGCGTTACCCTGGCACTGATCCGCTCTTCAAGAAAGAGGATGATATATCCTGCCTGTGCAACTCCTGCTGCCTTCCATGTTTTCTCTTCGTGGTAATCGCCCCAGATAACATGGATATCGGGAGCCATCTTCGATGCCAACTGCAATGCCTGGTCCTGGTCTGCTTCTATGAGAACCACAGTGGTGCCGATAACTTTCAGGTTGTCTATGACCTCCTGGATAACCCGTGAGTACCCGAAGATCACCACGTGATCCCTGGGGCTAAACGGGAGCTTTTGCGGAGGTACCGGCCGGATCCGTGATTGTATCATCGGGGTGATTAGAATATTGATGATCCCGAAGAATGCGACGATACCGGATGCCATGATCATGATGGCAACAAATGCCATCTCATCTGTTTTGAACGGAACAAATTCCCCGTACCCGACGGTGGTGATCGTCTCCATGACAAAGAGGAGCGATTTCATCAGGGAGACGTTCTGACCCTCGTAAATCGGATAATAGTACCAGAAGATCAGCACATACGAGAGTATGACCAGGAAAAATGCAGTCATGTAGAGTATCAACTGCAACCGGTACGAATGGGTGATTCGGGTCCTGACTCGTATGATCAGCTTTTTGAAGATATTCATGATTTTCGCAGATTCACCGGGATTGGTCGGTTTCTGAATTTCATTGCCATGGTTATAACTCGACCCTGGTGATGACCCCGTGTACTTTCTGGGCTGGCAATCGGTAGTACTGAACAAACGAGGGACATACCCGCTTGATAAGATAGAATACTTTATACAGGATCTTCCTGCTTACAATCTCTTCCATTCCATAGAATATTGTCCGCTCCTCGATGCCTGCCTGATGGATGATCTTCATCATGTCTATCACTTCCATATATCCGCGTGAAATTGTAAGAACCGAGAGACCGTGCTCGATCTCCTCCTGATATGAGGAGGTCTGTCCGAACGGATTCTCTGTGATATCCATGGTAATGATGATCGTCTTTTTGTACAGGATACCGCTGGTGAAGATGGTCCGGGATATGTACGGCGGAATGCTGTCCACCGATCTGGCAAAGAACACTGCAGTCCCTGTGATATGACTGGCCCCCCGATAAGCCTTTGAATATCTGGTTCTGAAGGTCTTCCAGTCCATCGGGTGCATTGTGCGGTACAATGTCCTCTGCCCTGTTGTGTAAATGATGATAACAGAGAACGGTACTGCTGCAATTATCAGGGACCAGAATCCTCCTGACGGGATCTTGGTCAGCATCGAGATGAAGAATGCAAGATCCACCAGAGTAACAAATACCGAGAGGGCAAAGAAGAGCCTCTTTCCCGTGTGCCAGAATATTGCGGACATCAATATCCCGGTGATGAGCATGGTTCCCGTGACTGCGATACCGTAGGCCTCTGCCAGTCTTTCAGAGTACTGAAAGATAAGCAGCATCAGGATAACGGAAGCACAGAGCATCCAGTTCACTACATCGATGTAGATCTGGGTTCTGACATGTGAGGATGTATAATCGATATGGAGCATCGGAAGGAGATGGGTGGAGATCGCCTGAAAGGTTATAGAGAATATTCCGCTGATGACCGCCTGCGAGGCTATCACACTTGCCATGATCATGACAAGAAGGAACGGGATGTAGATGAGTTCAGCTTCTGCATACACCATCTCGAACAGGGGATTTTGTGCATTGCCGGTCCGAAGAAGGTAGGCACCCTGCCCGAGGTACGAGACAAGTATCGCGATGAAGACAAATATCCAGGCATACCGTATCGGGTCTCTCCCGAGGTGTCCCATATCAGCAAACAAGGCCTCTCCTCCGGTGGCACAGAGGATGACGAGTGATAATGAGAGGAATGCATCGATAGGATTGTCCACAAAAAAACTGAAAGCATAGGTCGGAGAGAGTGAGAGGAGAATATGAGGGCTCTGAATGAGCGAGTAGAGGCCGGTTCCAAAAAGCACCACGAACCAGAGTACCATAATCGGTCCGAATGCTGATGCGATCTTCTCGGTTCCACGCTGCTGCATCCAGAAGAGAAGGAGGGTGATAAGAACTGCAGTTCCTATCAGAACTCCCTGATCTATTCCTTTCATTATGGGGATAAGAGGTATTCCTTCTACTGCCGAGAGGATGGTAATTGCAGGTGTTATCACACAGTCACCGATCATCAGGGAGACACCGAGTATGGCGATCATGGTCACAATCGCAAGACTTGCCGGATGTTTCAGCATCGGCGTGAGGAGTTCCTTCAGCACAATCGTCCCTCCCTCACCATTGTGAGAGAGCCTCATCGCAAGGAATGAATATTGAAGTGTAACAAGGATGGTAAGTGTCCAGAAGATGAGTGAGATGAGCCCCATGATATCCTCCTCGTTCGGAGGAATCAGGGCGAAGAGAACAGCAAGTGTGTACATCGGGCTGGTCCCGATATCTCCAAAAACAAGTCCTGTTGCTTTGATGATCGATGATAGAGAAGGAATCTGTTCCATAAAGGTCTCAGGATACATCAACCCCTGATGAATATGAGGGTTTGTACTGGATATCCTGCGAATGGTTCAGTCTACCGGTCAGATTTTGTGGTTGTCGGGTTCCGGCAGGCAGGCATCAGCCTGCATATTCTCAGTCAGGTCCGGGTCCACTTCGCAGTGCTTGCGTAAAAAATTAAGGATCTTCTCAGATTCTGCCCATCGCCGGTCAACTCTCGATACCATCTCATCGATAAGTTCTACCTGTTTGAGTATTTTTTTGGTGATATCCTGATTATTATACAGTTCAGCGTATCCGGATATTGCCATCAGGGGGTTTCTTATCCCGTCGTTCAGTATCGCGAGCTCTGCAAGATTCTGCTGGATCTGTACCTCTGCAACATCACGCTGGCGCTCAAGCCTTCGTTGGTCTGTGATATCTTGTCCCTGGGCTATCGTTGCTACAGGCGTTACCCCGTCAGTCTCATACAGAGTCGCTGAGTTCCAGAGAACAGTTTTAACAGTCCCATCAGCATGAAGCATCTCCAGTTCGACAGCCTTCTTCGTAGCACTACACAATGCATTAAGAATCGATGCCATCTCAATCTCTGCCTGATCAGGAGGAAAAAGAGTCTGAATCGATCTCCCGACAACCTGATCAGTAGAGATCCCTATCAGTTCTTCACCTGACCGGTTTATCCTGGTGATGATCCCATCAGGGTCAAGGATGATGATCGGAACAGAAGCGATGGTAATAAGATTCTCCAGGTACGAGTTGGTCTTACTCAGTGCCTCTTCGGTCTTCTTCCGGTCTGTTATGTCAAGATTGGTTCCGAAGATCACCTGGTTTTTTTCAGGTTCTGCCCTGAGCAGATGTCCCTGTGACTGAATGTGCCTGAGTTCACCTGTATCATGTCTCAATATTCTGACATCGATATTGTATGGTACACCTGTTTTAAGCAACTTATCAAGTGAATTTCGAGCCAGAATCTTGTCATCAGGATGGATTGTGTTCTGAACCTCCAGGAGAGTTGGCTTATAGTTCGATGGAAATCCAAATATTACAAGCCCTTCATCAGAACTGGTGAAAACCTGATCTTCCATATCCAGGATCCAGTTTCCGATGTGTGCAATCTTCTGGCTTCGTTCCAGGTTTGCAATCGCATCGGTAAGTTCACGCTCAGAGATTCTCCGGTCCACTGCATACTTTATCTTGCTTGCAAGTTCGGTAAATTCTGATTTAGGATTGCCTGACTTCTGGATATAAAAGTCAGCACCCTTGTTGAGAGCCTCAATGACGACCTCTTCACGCCCCTTTCCTGTGTATATAATATATGGAGTATTATTCCCGCTCTCTTTGAGTCTGGTGAGAAGGCCGATCCCATCCATATTTGGCATATGATAATCAGAGACTATGGCATCGAAACTCCTCTCTGATATCAGGTCCATGGCCTCTCTCACATCCGATATCGGAGTGACCTTCATAAAGCCAGTCTTCTCCAGGTATAACTGGGCGATGTTCAAAAGCCAGGGATCATCATCGATAAAGAGAACCTGTAAAGGGGGTCTGGTTCTGATCATGGCTTTTTTCGATAGTTCTCTGTGGTCTGGTATCTGATTTATCCTATGGCATTCAGATCACAGTTCGAGGCGTTGAACCGAAAGGGTTTCGTACAAGGATAGCCGTGTCGGTTCTGCTGTCCAGTCAGATGTGAGACTTTTGTGCTCTTTCATGTGAACCGTTTCCAGATGTGCATCAAGGTGATCCCTGCTCTCCCATTCCTCAAGGATGAGAAATAGTCCGGGCTCTTCGGTGCTCGTGGTAGTATCGTACCTGGTGCAGCCCGGCTCTGCCCTGACGAGGTCAGTAATCCGGGCCATCTCTTCCTCGAACTCCTGCCAGTGATCAGGTAGAATGCGGCATTCAGCAGCAACAACAAGCATACCCACTCTTCTTATTTTGGTACTATTTATCTGGTCTTCAACAGGATTCTATTCGCATCAGGTCACCTGGGCGGCAGATTGAGATCAGCAACCACGCCATACGCTCCGTCCTGGTAATACATGGTCATGACGAGGTGTTTTGCTTTGCCGATGAACGGATCGTCGATGGCATAGTAGACATTATTCTGCGGGCTGGTAATCGGAGGAAAGGTAGCCTGTTGATCATCGGTCCCTTTTGTTGTGGAGATCACCGTCTCAACCCGATCGACTGTTGATAGGTCCTGGTCCCTGTTAAACATGAACTCGATCCGTTTATCCTCCACTTTGACGGTGACAACCGGCAGAATGTGAATCTCTGGCTCCTGAGATTTCACCCAGGGGGTAAGAAGTCCCTCATCAAAAGTACCACCAAGAATTGTGCCGACCTGGGGTTGAAATTGCGAGATGAACTGAACCCCGAGCAGCATAATGAGCATGGATACTACCAGGGTAACCCCGAGCATGATCAGAACATTTGATTTTCTGAGAGATCTTCCGGCTTTTTGAGGAGGTGGAGGCACAGGTGGTTTATTGGGTTCAGAAATTTTTCCTGATATCTTCTTCAGATTGCGTTTGTAGGTCTCATTTGTAGGATCAAGGGCATGAGCTTTTAGAAAACAAGCCTTTGCATCTTTGATCTTTCCGACCTTGGAGTACGTGACTCCGAGAGCATTGAAGGATTTATGCATCACCGCATGATCCTGGATAGCCTTCGTAAACTGAGCAGCCGCCTCATCGTACTGCTTTTCTTTGAAGGCTGACATCCCTGATCTGAATGTCTGATCCTCCTTGTCAGGCATAATGAGCGTTTGAGCCGAGATCGGTTAAGGGCATCGATAGCTAAAAAAAAAGGCAGGAAAAAGATATGGGTCAGGAACTGCTGACTGTATGAGTGATCCCTGGAATGGTCTGTGCATCTGTGAATGATTCCTTGTATCCATCAGGGAAGACTACCGTTGAGACATGGGGAATAAAGTTGATATCAAACTTCTGGAGAATCCAGAACAGGCCTGGATCTACAAGTGAATCAACCGGTACATACGTGAATGACGGGGTTGTTATCTCACTCTGATTCACAGTCGCTATATTATACACCGTTAAATGTACCGATTCAGGAGTTATGGAATCAACCACCACCTCACGTTTCAGAGCTTTTTCAAGTTCCATTTTGCCTATTTTTTTCATGTCAAGAGCCTTTGTTATGAGATCATACTGAAGTTTTTCGGTTCCATTCAACTGGTACTGCATATCAACAATTCCATTTCCGTCATCTCCTACAGTATACGTGATCTCTGAAATTGAGAATGCAGAGACTCCTGCTGACAAAAAAAACAGGATGAGTGCAACAATCGCGATTTTTATTACATAGGTCATAATCTCCATCAGGATGGATCGCAATGATATAAATCCTTCAGGATCAAAAAAGGGGGCCTGATTACCAGGCTTCAACAAAGGCAGAATTGGTATAGAGATCTTCAAGGCGTGCCTTGTGTCCCCGCTCCATCTTTGCAAGTTCTGTGAAGATCTTCTTCTGGTCAGAGTCAGCACTTGCATCTGCAAGTTTCTCGTACATCTGCATTGCCTCTTCCTCTTTTTTGATCGCCAGTTTGAGACCGTCCAGTGGTTTCATGTCAGAAGAAGGAGCAGGACTATCGATAAGTTCTGATAACTTGTAATCTTTGACCTCATCGAACTTCAGTTCCTTCTTTGATCCTGACAGGTATTCCTGCAGGGTCTTGCGGTGGTAGGTCTCTTCCTGGGCCAGTTCTCTGAATGTGCTCTTGAGTGCACTGTCCTTTACTTTGTCTGCAAGAGCCGTATAAAGGGCATAGGAATCAACTTCCCTGTCAATTGCTTTAAGCAGAATCTGTTTAAACTCTTCGGTTTTCATGGATATTCTCCATTTGTTCAGATATAATCTGGTATAACAGGGATCGGGGTAAGATACCCTGATCCTGTGTTATGTTACATCTTCTGGTGGCTGTTACTGGCTGAACGCAGTTTTCCTTGGGTTTTGTGTAGGTCGTCTGAGATGAGTGGTAATCAGTGCTACGTTAGTTGGTATATACCGACTTTCCAAGTTTTGGTTCAAACGCGTTGTCTGCCTCAACTCTGATTGCATGAGAGAAGAGGGCCAGCGGGATCTCCATCGGACAGAGTTCTTCACACTGTCCACAGTTGATGCAACTATCTGAAATATGTGCAAATCTTCTGAGGTGGAACATCGGGTCTGATGGAAGTTTTCCCCTGCGGACCATCAGCGATTCGTCCCTGCCTTTGAATGCAGTTGCAGTACAGACCGGGCATTTCTCGATACAGGAATAACACTTTACACACCGGGAGGTCTCTGTGTTTATGATCTCCCAGAGGTTGTCCCTGAGCGCTATGAAGTCGTGCTGTCTCCACTTGGATCCGAGTTTGAGCATGGCTCCTTCTACCTTGCCCCTGATCTCGATACCTTTCGGGTTTGCAGATTCAACATCGACCTTCTTAGCAGCTACTGCCTTGGTAAGCAGATCTGCACCTTTCTCGCTGCAGACCTCAACAAAAGTTGCCTTTCCTGCCTTGTCACCGATGACACCCCAGTTACCGCAGGCAAGGTCTGCCTGACGGGGAACCTTGTACAAACAGCGACGGCAGTTGGTACGGCGGCCGAATCCCTCTTCTTCAAGTTCATCGACAGATATGCCTTTGTGTCCACCTTCATACTCAATGATGAACTGACCCTTGTCGATCTCTTCCTTGTGAACTGTGTCCGGGTCTACGCCGTATTTTTCCTTGATCATCTTCCGGGCTACGCCAGGATTGACTGATCCACCACAGTTGACACCGATGGTGATGATGTTCTTCATGTCGACATCATTGCGTTTTGCTTCTTCAAGCAGGCCCATGAGGTCGCATCCTTTCACCACAACACCGAGTTTCATCTTCTTTGCCCCGTCCAGATAGTTCTTGATGAACGTGGCGAGGAGCAAAGTTCCACAGTGCAGTGAACCGGCAGTGGCATCAAGGTCCTTGGGATCTGTAATAGCGACCGGGACAGCATCGTAAATATCATATCCCTTGGTGACTGCTACCACGGCATCAACCATCTTTGTCTCGAGAGCATGCCTGAGAAGGGCGGTGACAGCTCCTCCACACTCTGCTTTCTTGGCAAGTCCGCTGTCTGTGGTCCATGCATACAGGAGATCTCCTTTTGCTGCCATGTTTATTTCCCTCCTGCAATCTTTGCAATCGAAACAGCACAGTGCTTAAGCTCCGGCATCTTTGACAATGGATCGAGTGCCGTGTTTGTCAGGTTATTTACACCTTCTGCAAAGTGCATGGACATGTACAGGACACCGGGTGCCACATCCTCACCGACCCATGCAACCGTCTCGGTCTGACCACGACGGCTCTTGAGCACAACCTTCTCTCCCTGGACTATTCCAAGTCGTTTTGCATCAGTGCTGTTCATCTGGACATAAGATGCAGGCACTTCATAGTCGAGTGCTCCACATCTGCCGGTCTGGGTTCTTGAGTGGTAGTGGAAGATCAGCCGTCCGGTCATGAGTGTGAACGGATACTCCTTGTCAGCAACTTCTGCCGGCGGTCTGTATTCCAGTCCGAAGAACTGACCTTTTCCGTTCGGCGTTGCGAACTTTTCACGGTGAAGGATTGGAGTTCCCGGGTGGTCTACAGTCGGACATGGCCAGATAGTAGACTCTGGTTTATCCATCCGCTCATACGTGCAGCCGAACATGGACGGGGTAACAGCCCGCATATCGTCCCATACATCTTTTGCAGTCGGAAGATTGAAGGTCTTCAGACCAAACCGCTTTGCCAGTTCTGCAATGATCCAGATGTCTTCTTTTGCCTGTCCTGGTGGGTTTACTGCCTTGCGGACACGGTTGACACGGCGTTCTGCACTGGTAAAGGTTCCGTCTTTCTCTGCGAAACAGGATCCTGGCAGGATGACATCAGCATACTGACACGTCTCTGTCATGTAGATGTCCTGAACCACCAGGAAATCGAGCTTCTCGAGCTGGCGTTTTACGTGATTTGAGTCAGGATAGGTGACAGCCGGGTTGATACCGAGCATGAATAATGCCTTGATCTCGTCTCCACACTGGTTGATCTGCTCAGTGAGCGTGACTCCGTACCAGTCCGGGAGATCGTTGACTTCCCAGGCCTTCTCCATCTTTGCACGGTTCTCTGCGACTTCACACTTCTGGTATCCTGAGTACACGTTCGGGTATGCACCCATGTCACAGGCACCCTGCACGTTGTTCTGTCCACGTAGCGGGTTGACACCGACACCTTCGCGACCGATGTTACCACAGAGCATTGACAGATTTCCAAGTGATCTGACGTTGTCAGTACCGGTGGTCAGTTCAGTGATACCAAGGCAGTAGATGATAACAGCATTCTTGGCATCTGCATATCTGAATGCAAGTTCTTTTACTCTGTCAAGAGGAACACCGTGGATCTTTTCTGCATCCTTGTAATTCTCGACAGTCTTCTTCAGATCTTCGAAGTGTTCGGTCCGCTCCTCGATGAACTTCTGGTCATGCTTGCCCTCTTTGATGATCCAGTACATCATCGAGTTGATGAGGGCGATATGGGTGGACGGGTTGAACTGATACCAGGTATCTGCAATATGTGCAGTGGTAGAGAATCGTGGATCAACAACAAGGATTGGAATTCCTTTCTGTTTCGCCTGGGCAACACGTCGTCCCGCAAGGGGATGTGCTTCCATTGCATTTGATCCCCACATCAGGATAAGATCAGAGTTCAGAGCATCTTCAAAACCGTTTGTTGCAGCACCTGATCCGAATGAGAGAGATAGACCAGCAACTGAAGGGCCGTGACAGATACGGGCGCAGTTATCGACGTTGTTTGTCTTAAATGCACACCGTGCGAACTTCTGGAAGATATAGCAGTCCTCGTTCACTGTTCTGCATGAGGTGTGGAATCCAAGTCCTCGTGCTCCATGCTTGTCGTATGTCTCTTTCAGTTTCTTAGCGACAAGGTCAAGAGCTTCGTCCCATGACGCCTCTGTGAATTTGCCATTTTTCTTTATCAGAGGAGAAGTAAGCCGGTCCGGGTTCTGTACTGATTCCCAGCAGGTGACTCCTTTCGGACAGAGTTTACCATCATTAATCGGACTTCGCTTACAGGGTTCAACCCCGACCAGTTTTTCATTTTTGACGACAAGGTTCAGAGCACACCCCACACCACAGTACGGGCAGGTAGTCTGAACATATCGAACAAGACTAGTAGGTTTAGTAGACATCTAGTTTCCCCGAGTTTCTATACAAGCGGAAAGGACACCAAAGCGCCCTTGGTTCACCATGTCTCAATGCTTATCATCCGAATGCCAGGATTCTTCCCGTTGAATTCTGGCAAAGATCGCCCCACATAAATCGACAATGAGTCGAAATTCAGGTGATCTGATGAAAAGTCCGTTACCGGAATGAGTACACCATAAACATAGAACCTGTTTAAAGGACAGACGATAAATTTATCGATTTTAAGTCCAGGTGGATGAAAACAGGATCTTTTTTTGAAGAGAAGGAAGGTAATATAATTAGATTACTATGGATTACATACTAGAGAAAAAAATGGAGATCATCAATTACTATTGTGAGAAAGGGCTCAATTTACCGGTTGCACATTGCGCCCTTTATCCAGGAGAATATGTATGTTGAGTTGGATGAGATCTGCACGATCCCATCCTTCAGATTTCCCGCTTGTATATGATAAGCCTCGGGAAAGGATTACCACCCGGAAATACTGATTCTCACTATTCAGCACGGTTAACGGCTTTGTAGATGAGTACATATCTTTCTTCCTTTGTACGATATATTCGCAGGAGTTAAGGAGTCCATTAAAAATAAATTTAAATAATATTTTAAAATCCTGCTTTTTTTTGCAGAAAAAATAGAATAGATTGCTTTTAGATCTCACTTCATCTGTTTAAACAGGCAGAATGAAATGTAACTCTGACTCCGGAATCGCGATATCGGACAGAGATACAGTCGAGTGATTATTTCATTATGAACCTGGAATTTCTCTTGCTGATGCGTACAATTGTTCAGGTTTGAGTGCCAGCAGAGTCTCTGAACAGAATGTTCCAAACCTGCCGATCTCCATCAGAATCCTGGTCATGGCTTCCTGTGATGGTGCCTCGATGATCGCAATAAAATCATACTGCCCGAAGGTATAGTGCAGTGACACAAGTCTCCCTCCTGCTCTGGTGATGATCTCCTCTGCATTTTTATCTCGTTCCTGAAATCCCGCTACCTGATCCCATGCGATCTGTGTCTGGCGTCCGAGAAGAATGAAAGTCAGCATGAGGTATACTCGGGCTCATCTATAATAAAGGTCATGATGTCATCTGGTGCTAAAAATACCAGATGATTGCTACACAGGATTCAGGCCCCTGAACTTTCCTACCGGAATAATAATCTCAAATCTTGCACCATAGCCCTCTGTTCCTGTCTCCCCGATAGAGAGAGACCGGTGAGGTATTCCGTAGCCGTGATTTAAAATCTGTCCCTTCTCATCGTCGACATAGAGAACTGCTATTTTCATGACTTCATAAAATCCGGAGTGAGACGGTCTTCCTGGTCGCCTGCTATTCTCTCTTTCTGAATATCAGGTTTATCATATATTCTATCATTCGATCTCATCACCAGTGAAGAAGAAGAAATATCAAAAACATTGTGACCGTTACGTGTGTATATTTTTCAGAATGATACACAGGATTCAATTTTTAGTGCCATTTATTCCATTAGTTTTATATGTCTAATAAGATATTTTTATTACAGGTAATATCATGACAGACTTACCAATTGCAGCAGTCATACGGATTGCAAAGGCCAATGGTGCTGAGCGGGTTGGGGCGGATGCAGCTGAACTGTTAGCCAAGAAGGCCGAAGAGTTCATAGGCCAACTCACCCGGGATGCCGAGAAACTTGCGTCCCATGCAGGAAGAAAAACCATCAAAGAAGAAGACATCGAGATGGCTTTTAAAAAGAACTAACCTTTTTTTTGATTGCCTCAATAGTCAGTGGATTTATAATCCGGTTCTTTGAAAGGTCCGTCGTTATTGATTTGCTGCGGAATAATTCTCATCAGATCCTATTATATTTGTGATTTTTGTTCCCTGGAACTGATGTAAAAATCGGAACTCATGCTATGGCATGCTACAACATGTCAAGGTTTATATCAAAAAGAAGAGCAATGATCTAAAGGAATAACAGAAGTTCAGGAGATGTCAGGGCAGTGATTCCTGTACCTGGATGAAAGCATGTTCCTGTATCTGGTAATGGATGGTAGATTGGATTGGATCAGTTAGCACTTTTTATTCTTGCAATTATTCCGATACTGGTAATATTTGTCGGCCTTGTGTTCCTGCGGTTGTCAGGAACACTGATGAGCATCATCGGGTGGATTGTTACCGCGATCATCGCGATACTCTTCTTCAATACCACCCTTGCAATAGCGGCATATGCATCATGGAACGGGATACTTGCCTCATTTGGTATCTCGCTCATGGTTCTCTTCACCATCCTTCAGGTGACGATGATGGATGTGACCGGGGCTATCACCGCGATCACGGTGTATATCAAGTCCATCGCTGCGGAACGGTACGAACAGATCATGATCCTCAACGTGGGATTTGGATCGTTCCTTGTATCCATCGGGGCAACACCGGTCACGATGCTTCCCCCGATCATGCTGGCACTTGGATTCTCACCCCTTGCAGCTGTAGCCCTTCCATGTCTCGGGTATGACCCGCTCACTTCATTCTCACTTCTTGCAGTCCCGATCACCCTCCCGGCAACTGTCTTTAATCTGGATGTTGGCCATCTGGGCAGCAACATCGCACTCTTCCTTCCAGTCATATCTACCGGTTTTGCACTCAGTATGCTCTGGGTTGCAGACGGAGTGGCCGGTGTCAGAAAGGGTCTGGTTCCCGCAGTCATCGCAGGTCTGACCCTGGGTATATCCTGTATCATCTTTGTTCATATTCTCCCGCCATCTGCCATCGGGTTGGTCGGAGTCTTTTCCGGTCTTGTCACCATTATAATGCTCTTCCTCCTGAGAGCTCTCAAAGGAAAACCGGTCCTTGCCAGACTTGATGAGTCAGAGATAGCAAAGGCAGGAATGCCGCTCTGGAAGGCCGTTCTTCCCTGGCTGCTCCTTGTAGTCTTCTGTATCGTAATCAGCATCCCGATCATACAGGCCGGGCTGTACGGCCTGCTCGGACCGCTCCAGAAGATCACTATCGTTGCCAACAAGTCAGTGGATCTGAAGATCCTGAACCAGGCATACTTCTGGGTGATGATCAGTACCCTGATCGCAGCACCGGTCCTGATCAGAACAAAAGAAGAGGCCGAAAAGATCGTAAAGATCTGGATGAGACGTGCCTGGGCTCCGACGGTTGCTGCTGCAGCCCTCTTCGCAGTTGCCTACATCATGGACTGGTCAGGACAGAGTATCATCAATAACACGCTTACCTTTGCACCGGGTATGGCCGACATGAACATGAATGCCGTAATCGGTCTTACCCTTGCACTTGTATTCGGTGTCGGGTTCCCTGCCATAAGTCCTATCCTCGGACTGTTCGGATCGTTCGTATCAGGGAGCGAGACCTCGTCCAATGTGATGTTTTATGGAATCCTGAAGAAATCAACTGATGTGCTGAATCTTGATTTCATGAAAGTATATGCTGCTCATGCTGTGGCAGGTGGAATTGCGTCAGGTATTGCACCTGCAAAGATCATCAACGCTGCAGCAGTGATAGACAGCCTTGGGATCGAAGGAGAGGTTATCAGAAAATGTGCATCGGTTGCGGTTATCCTGACCCTGATAACCGGTGTGATGCTGGTAGCCTTTATTTATATCTAACATTTTTTGGCAGTAAGGATTAATTTCCGTTAGGTTCTCCGTTGAGTCCGACACTGATAAACAGCCACGGGGCGCCATACAGGATCCAGATCCCTAGGAACACACCAAGCACCCATGTCAGCAGATCACCTGCATGACCACTCATGTCATGAGACATAACCCCAAAGACAATCCAGATCAACGCAACACCTGTCAGGCCTACGAGATATCTACCTCCCCGTATAACCCATCGTCCTGTAGCATTGAACGATAATCTTCTGACACATGCTCCTCCGGTTATGATACCGAAGAGAAAACCTGATGTCATAAGACTGTTCTTCAGAGAGAAGAGTACCGAGTTTGGAATAACTGCATGATCCACTCCTATCCATCCGGGAGGTATCGAGAAGCCGCTGTTTCCTGCAGAAACAAGAATTGTTATCACCACGAGCAGAACCGAAAGGACCAGACCTGTGCAGATTATCTTAAGAGTGGACCATTCTGCGATACGGTCAGATACCGGTTTGTCAAGGAGAATAATAGCGACAAGCATGATGAGACCAAACAGCCAGCCTCCGAGAACGTCAAGGGGAAAGTGAACCCCGAGGTACAGGCGGGATATCCCGATAGTCAGGATCAGTATACATATTACAGCCAGAAATTTCCATGACCTGACCCAGTATCCTATCATCCCATAGAAGGGGAGTGTCATCTGGGCATGACCGGAAGGGAACCCAAAGCTGAGTTCAGGCTTCAGATTCAACATCTGTACCTGTGAGTTGACCCAGCTGGGCCGTGGAAGTTGCATCGATAACTTCAGAATATCATTTGCCCATCCACTCATAGCCGTGACAAGGGCGAGTCTTAACCCGAGCCTGGTGTCATAGCACCAGTAGACTGTCGTAATAATCAGCAGATATATCTCTGTTGTCCCAAGGAGAGAGACCAGTTGCATGGGTATTGTCAGCCAGTCGGGACCCTGCTGGAGTGCCAGGTTTAGATCCGTCCCTGAAATAAGATCCATTATCTCCGGTTGGATCAGCACTCAATTAAAGTGTTATTATCAAAAACAGATCATCTATCCGCAAAGTTCCTGACTATGAGAGGTACATAGATATTCAACCGGGATGTTTACATCCCAGATTTCCTATGGCTGTAACACTTGAAATTTTTATAATAATTATCTTAATTGTCCTGAATGGCCTGTTTTCAATGGCCGAATTTGCCCTGGTCTCTGCCAGAAAGATCCGTCTGCAACAGATGGCAGAACGAGGGGAAAAGGGAGCTGATACCGCTCTCTCTCTGTCAGAAGATCCCAATACATTCCTCTCCACGATTCAGGTGGGTATCACTCTGGTCGGGATTCTTACCGGCGCTTTTGGTGGTGCCGCGATTGCAAATGAGATAGAAGGTTCTTTCACAGTAGTTCCTGCCCTGGACCCATATGCAGGAATCATAAGCCTGTTTGTAGTGGTTCTTATCATCACCTACTTCACTCTGGTATTTGGAGAACTTGTTCCAAAGCGAGTGGGCCTTTTATATCCCGAGCAGATCTCGGCTGTTGTTGCTGGCCCGATCATAATCGTCTCGAAAATTTTCAGTCCGATAAATAAATTGGCAAGTCTCTTAACCGATGCCGTTCTCTGGGTCTTCAACTCCCATGCTCCCCAGGACCAGGTGGTAACAGAGGAGGATATCACATCTCTGCTTGAGGAAGGAACACAGGCCGGAGTGTTCGACGAGGCAGAACAGGAACTTGTGCAGAGTGCATTCAGGTTTGGTGACCGGGAAGTTACCACTCTGATGGCACCCCGGCCTGATGTTGTGTACCTGGATCTTGAGGACTCGTTCGAAGAGAACAAGACAAAGGTGCTGGCAAGTGGCCACACCCGGTATCCGGTCTGTCGTGGCGGGCTGGACTCGGTGATAGGTGTCGTCTCCATCAGGGATCTCTGGTCACAGATGGTATCAGGAGAAGAGCCGGACCTCACATTGCTCCTCCAGGATGCCCTGGTCATTCCTGAACATATAACCGCACTTCGCCTGCTTGAACTCTTCCGGACTGCAACAACTCCACTTGCGGTCATCATGGACGAGTACGGATCTGTTGCCGGTATCATCACCCTGCATGATCTGCTCGAAGCGATCGTTGGTGACCTCTCAACCGTGGACGAACCCGACGAGGAGCCGGGTATCATCGAACGTGAGGATGGGTCATGGTTTATTGACGGGATGCTGCCTGCTGAAGAACTTCGGGAACTGCTCGGCCGGGAGAGCCTGCCTGGAGAGAGTGAAGGTGTATACCGGACCGCTGCCGGATTTATCATGGCAGAACTAGGAAAGATCCCAATTCCCGGTGATCATTTTGTCATGGACGGGATACGATTTGAGGTGGCTGATATGGACAAACGTCGGATCGATAAGATCCTCGTCTCTCGGACCAGACCACGGCATGAAGAGGTTGATGATGAATCTGCTGAGCATCAGATCAGCTGAACCTCATGATGAATAGTGCCTTTTTTCAGACTCCTTTTTTTCTGTCGCTGACCATCGGGGTTCCGTTCTGCATATTCAAGATCCTCTTCGGGGTTCTTTCAGTTCGGGTGGGTGAGTCAGAAGGATTTGGTCCTCTTCAGGCAGCCGGGTTTGTGATCATCATATGGGCCTGTGCTGACCTTTTGATGAATATGATTCGTGCCTCCCTTGACCTTATGGGGAAAAGTAATGAGATCGAGTTCTGCACACTTGCCCAGGCCGGAAGAATACTAAAAGCCCCTGCCGTGTTTCTCGCACTCGATACCGTGATCACCTTTGCGATCATCTGCTTCGTGCTCTGGTCCGGCTGGATCGTCCGGTTCGTTCAGATTGAGTCGTATCTCTGGTACTTTGCGACAACGCTCAACCTGATCAGCCTCTCACTAGTGGGTCTCTATACCGAACTGATCCGGTACCAGGATTTGAAAAAGAGTACCTGAAGTTTTTCAGGTTGTGAACCTGTCCATCTCTTCTGACATATGTACAACAGAGGTCGTAGCCTGTCCGATAACCCGGGAGATCTGGTCCAAAGCCGCTGAAGCCTGCTCGGTTGCCGCTGAAGAATCCACCGCCTCTTTTGCAGTCTGTTCAACCAGAGATCCCACTTCATGAACGCTCGCACTGATCTCCTGCACAGATGCTGCCTGCTCCTCGGTGGTCCCGGCTACTTCACCCATTCTTCTGGTAACATCAGCAATAGCTGTCGCAATCTTATCGAACACAGCCAGGGTCTCTTTCACTGCCTGATCTCCGGCAGTTACGTCTTCAAGTGACCTGTCCATGGATGCTGTGACATTCAGTGATTTCTTCTGGAGACCCGCAATCAGAGTCGCTATCTTCTCTGCAGAATTACGTGACTCTTCTGCCAGCTCTTTCACCTCCTCTGCTACGACAGCAAAGCCCATTCCTGCTTCACCTGCCCGGGCAGCTTCAATGGCTGCATTAAGAGCCAGAAGATTGGTCTGGTCAGCAATACCTCCGATGACACCGACGATGGATCCGATCTCCTCCATCTGCTGGTTAATCTCTGCAACCACCTGGCTTGTCTCCTCAAATGAGCCTTTAATATTCTGCATCCCGCTTTCGGTCTTTTCGACCAGGCGTGCTCCGTTTTCTGCGAGTGTATCTGCATCCTGGGTAAGTGAAGCTACGCTGCTTGTGTCGGTGGCTACTGCTGATACAGCGGTTGCAAGATCGTTCATGGCATGCAGGATCTGCTGGATGCCATGCAGGGATTTATCAGAGAAGTTGCTCACCTGAGATGCATTCTGTGCAAGATTGCGTGCTCCCGCCGATATCTCTTCAATACTTGCGTTCACCTCCTCCATTCCGCTCATCAGCTTCTCGACCTCTGAAACAACAGAATATACCGCTACACCGGTCTCTTCGCCGATGGTATTCATCGCCCCTTTGAACGGGATGAAGTCACCAGTGACCGGGACAGACTCTGAAAACCGCGCCGAAAAGTTACCGGTGGCGTATAGTCCGGCAAGCCGCATACTTTCGTTCACGGGTCTGACAATATTTTCGAGAGTTGTGTTGATCCCTGCGATGATCTCCCTGTATGAACCCCTGAATTTTGTCTCGTCGCCACGGGCGGAGAGTTCTCCACGGACAGCGGCTTCTGTGAGAGTACGGGTCTCCGCAGTCAGATTGTTGATGGTATCTACCGTAGCCTTGAGAGCAGGCCCGATCTCATCACGGTCATCAATGACCGGAACTGTATCAACCTGCTCACCTGCTGCTATCTTCTGCATGATGCCGATGACAGACGTCTGCAGAATCTCTGCAAAATCATCCATCTCATGAGCCATCCTTCCAACCTCGTCACCCCGGGTCATCATGAGCCGCATTCCCAGATGTCCTCTGCCCATCTCCTGAATCATCTCCATGGTTCTGCCCAGAGGGCTGGTGATGCTGTTTGTCAGGATTATGGCGAACGAAAGACCGAATATGATTGCGAACAGGGTAATCAGCAGGAAGATGATCGAGGACTGCTGATAGAGTCCTGCGATCTCATTTTTCAGCAGCTCCGACTGTTCCTGATTGTAGATCTCGAGCTGATCGATGGCACCCTGTGCAGCATCACGGGGTGTCTTAAATTCATCACCGTAAATTCCGGCAAGGGCAGCCTCCTCTTTGCCCGCCTTCATGTTATCGATCACTCCGCGTAACGCAGTCTCAAAGACCGGCCAGTTGGAGTTGAAGGTAGCCAGAAGTTTCTGCTCCTCCTCTGAAGTAGCGTTCTTCTGATAAGCCGCAACCTTTGTCCTGATATTTGCAATCTCCTGATCTACTTCAACAAACTTCTCCTCTCTCTCATCCTTGGCAAAGACAGTCTTGTAGATGTTAACCCTGATATTCAGAAAACTGGCGTCTGCGTTCATCAGGCCTTCCAGTGCCATGAGTCGGTCAGAGTACATCCTGTCAGCCTTCTCGGTCATGGTTCCCATCGAAGAGAATCCGATGAACGAGATGATGACAGCAATGACGATCATGATACCAAAGCCACCGAGTAGTTTCGGCTTTAATGCAATGTTATCCAGAAACAAATCCCTCCCTCCTGTAAAGAACTACACGAATTGCGCGGTGATTCTATGAATGCAAGTAAAGGCAATAAATTCTTGCCAGGCGGGGATACTTAAAAAAGGATGAGATTATTCCATATCCGGCGCTGAGTCATCATCGCCTTCATCGATGATCTCTGCCTGTGGAATGTCCTGCAGTTCCTGCGACTCTTCAGGAGACAGGGAGGTAACTCCGACGACGCGATCCTTGGAACCAATTCTCATGATTCTGACACCACGGGTGCTGCGACCCTGGATCGAGATCTTGTTGACCTTGGTCCTGATGACATTTCCTTCAGCACTCATCAGGATGATCTCCTCGTCTTCAGATAATGCAAATGCTGTTACAACACCGTCGTTACGGCCGACCTTGATATTTCTGACACCAAGCGTTCCCCGTCCGTGACCACGATACTCATCGAAACTGGTTCGCTTTCCGTACCCTGCTTCGGTGATGGTGAGGAGAAGTTTCCCTTCCTCAACAACAGTCAGACTGCGAACCACGTCATCATCCCGCATCCGCATCCCGATGACACCAAGAGCGTTCCGGTGACGCAGTGAGATCTGATCCTCATGGAACCGCAGGCTTTGCCCGTACCTGGTAGTAATAAGCACTTCCTGGGTTCCGTCGGTTACGATCACATGTACGAGGTGATCGCCCTCACGAAGGGTAATTGCATTCACCCCGGTAGAACGTGGGCGGGAGAACTCATCCTGTGGGATCTTGATCGTCATCCCATGTTCGGTCAGGAAGAGGAAGAACCGGTTTGAGCAGAACTCTTTAACCGGGATGACAGCAGTCACACGTTCTTCAGCGTTGAGGTCAAGCAGGTTTACGATCGCCTTGCCTCTGCTCTGACGAGAACCTTCAGGAATATCAAAGACCCTGAGCCAGTATGCCCTTCCTTCGGAGGTGAAACAGAGGAGGTGATCGTGGGTATATGCGACAAACACCTGCTCAACAAAGTCCTCGTCCTTGGTTGAGATGCCCATGACACCACGACCGCCACGTCCCTGGGTCCGGTATGCATCTATGTCGATATATTTGATGTAGTTATGACGGGTGAGACAGACCAGAACCTGCTTGTTCGGGATGAGATCTTCCTTGTCGATGGTGGTCGAGTCGATCGTGATCTGGGTTCTGCGGCTGTCACCAAACTTTGCTCCGGCCTCGGTCAGTTCCCTGGCAATTTCAGATCTGATGTTTGCCTCTGTAGAGAGAAGTTCAAGAAGGCGGCGGATCTCTGCTTCGAGTAGTTCCCGCTCGTCCACGAGTTTCTGCTTTTCAAGTGCAGCGAGACGGCGGAGTTGCATCTGCAGGATGGCAGTCGCCTGTGCTTCGTCGAGGTCAAACTTTGAAACAAGAGCCTGCTTTGCATCATCTGCAGTCTTTGATGCCCTGATGGTTGCGATGACTGCATCGATATTGTCTATGGCATGGAGCAGGCCACGGAGAATGTGGACACGCTCTTCTGCTTTCCGCTTATCAAACTCACTTCTGCGGGTTATAACAGTGATCCGGTGTTTTACAAACTGCTCGATGAGTCCGATCAGGCCGAATACCTTCGGCTGTAGATCCATGATCGCCAGGTTGATGATACCAAACGTGGTCTCAAGAGCGGTGTGTTTGTACAGGTGATTCAGGATCATCTGGGGATGTGTACCCTTCTTCAGATCGATGACGATCCGCATCCCTTCCTTGTCTGACTCATCCCTAATGTCAGATATACCTTCTATCCTCTTCTCTCTGACAAGGTCAGCGATGTATTCGATGAGTCGTGCCTTGTTCACCTGGTACGGCAGCTCAGTGATGATGATCTGTTCCCTTTTACCGGACTCATCAATATCAGCAACGCCCCTGACTGTGAGTTTTCCATATCCGGTATGGTAGGCAGACTTGATCCCGTCTGTGCCCATGATCACTCCGCCGGTTGGGAAGTCAGGACCCGGCATGATCTTCATCAGATCATCAACCGTGGCTTCAGGGTTTTCCAGATAATAAATGATGGACTTGCAGACTTCACCTACATTATGAGGTGGCATCTTGGTAGCCATACCGACGGCAATACCATCTGAACCGTTGATTAACAGGTTCGGCAGTTTGGCTGGAAGGACATCCGGTTCTTCGAGAGATTCATCAAAGTTCGGAGAGAATGATACTGTCTCTTTCTCGATGTCTGCGAGTAACTCCTCTGCTTCAGGTTTCAGCCTGATCTCGGTATATCGCATTGCTGCAGGGGCATCACCATCTATTGATCCGAAGTTACCCTGCCCATCAGCAAGCATCATACGGTATGTCCAGGGCTGGGCCATCCTGACGATCGTATCATAAATGGAAGAATCACCGTGTGGGTGATACTTACCCATGACTTCTCCGACTACACGGGCGGATTTTTTGTATGCCTTGTCATGGGTGTTACCCATCTCCCACATGGCAAACAGAGACTTCCGGTGAACCGGTTTAAGACCATCCCGTACATCAGGAATTGCCCTGCCGATGATGACCGACATGGCATAGTTGATGTAAGAGGTCTTCATCTCCTCTTCGATATTGACCCTGTTTACACGGGGATTGAGGATGCTCACCTCCGGTTGTTCTTCAGATGTCAAGGTTGGTCACCTCTTTGCAGTGTCTCTTAATGAAGTCCTTTCGGGCTGTCACATCATCTCCCATCAGTTTCTCGAAGATCTCGTTTGCATAGGTCCCATCTTCGATCTTCACCTGTTTGAGGATTCGTGACTCCGGATCCATTGTTGTACTCCAGAGCTGGATAGCATTCATCTCACCAAGACCTTTGTACCGCTGGACTCCGACTCCCTTATCTCCCATCTCGAGCATAATTCTGCGCATATCATCCTCAGTATAGGCGTACATCTCCTGCTTTCCCTTTGCAATCCTGTAGAGGGGAGGCTGCGCCAGATACACATATCCGGCCTCAATGAGGGGAAGCATGTACCGGTAGAAGAAGGTCAGAAGCAATGTTGCGATATGGGCTCCATCCACATCTGCATCGGTCATGATTATGATGTGATGGTATCGTGCCTTCTCAAGATCAAAGGTTTCCCCGACTCCGGTTCCAATCGCTGATATCAGAGCCTGAATCTCGTTGTTCTTGAGGATCTTGTGAACTGTTGCTTTCTCAACGTTCAGGATCTTACCACGGAGTGGGAGGATTGCCTGGAACCGTCTGTCACGGCCCTGTTTGGCGCTGCCACCTGCAGAATCTCCTTCCACAATATACATTTCACTCTTTTCAGGAGCACGCTCAGTGCAGTCTGCCAGTTTGCCGGGCAGGCCGGAAGAATCAAGAGTACTTTTTCTTCTAGCAAGTTCCCTCGCCTTTCGTGCCGCCTCCCGAGCCTGAAATGCTAATACTGCCTTTTCAATGATGGCACTGAGATCCTTGGGATGCTCCTCGAAGTACTCACAGAGTGAGGCGTAGACCAGCGAGTCAACGATACCCTTGACCTCGCTGTTCCCGAGTTTCATCTTGGTCTGACCTTCAAACTGGGGATTTGCCATCTTCACCGAGATGATGCAGGTCAGGCCTTCACGAACATCTTCTCCCTTAAGTGAGAAGTTCGGATCTTTGATCGCTTTGTTCTCCTTGCCCATCTTGTTGATGGCCTTGGTGAGTGCAGATCTGAATCCCTCAAGATGTGTTCCACCTTCACGGGTGTTGACACTGTTGACGTATGTGAAGATCTTTTCTGAAAATGAGTTTGTATACTGGAATGCGATATCCACCTCAACCTTGTTCTCGAGGTCGCATTTTTCAAGTGCAATTACACTTTCATGGATTGGCGGGATGTCCTTGTTTAAAAACCTGACATATTCGGTGATACCGCCGCTATACGAAAAGGTTTCACTGCATTCATTCCAGTCTTCACATCGCTGGTCGCAGATTTTGATTTTAATGCCGCTGTTCAGGAATGCAAGTTCACGCATCCGGTGAGCCAGCACATCATAATCAAATTCGACGGTATCAAAAATTGAGATGTCAGGTTTGAAGGTGACAATGGTACCGGTGACTGCCACCTTGTATGCCCTGAGGAAATCTTCACGGTTCTCCGGAGCATCAGCAGGGAGGGAACCATACCTGCGTATGTACCGCTGTCCGAGTTCCTCCAGCGATTCTTCACGGGTGGTCATCTCCTGGATAACCCCTCCGCGTGAGAACTGCATCTCGTATTCTTTACCTTCTTTCCAGACTTTTGCGGTTAATTTAATGGATAGAGCGTTGACAACCGAGACACCAACACCATGAAGACCACCTGAGACCTGGTAGGTATCTTTGTCGAATTTACCACCAGCATGGAGAACAGTCAGCACTGTTTCAAGAGCACTTTTGTTGTTGTTCTCCTTCATCGGATCGATCGGGATACCCCGGCCGTTATCCTCAACACTGACGCTCCCGTCCTGGTGTATGATAATATCTATCTGGTTACAGTATCCGGCAAGTGCCTCGTCGATAGAGTTATCAACAACTTCGTATACCAGGTGATGAAGACCCCGTGTATCGGTAGAGCCTATATACATTGCCGGGCGTTCACGTACCGGTTCAAGCCCCCGCAATATTTTGATATTTCCAGAATCGTACGTGTCTGACAAACTGAACCCCCATTCAAAATGGAATAGTTACGATAGTACCCTATTCTATCGCCGTCTGGAGACTTAAATATCAGGTTTAATTTTTCGATATTGGGCCTGCAGGTAGCAAAAAGATTCATAAAAGTGTTGATGATCATCAGAGGTGGTCATCATGGTAAAAGAGGGGTATCCCCTGATCCTGTCTAGCAGACCGGCTGTGTGTACTGGGGATCCCTCATTGATTTTACAAGGAAGTATCCAACCACTCCAAAGGTGATGATCGGTGAGACAAAGGTTGGGACATGAACACCGAATGAATCGATGATCATGATACATCCCAGGCAGAGGATCGAGTACATCGCCCCGTTCTTCAGGAATCGGTACCGCTTGATGCGATCAACATTGCTCACGGTGAGCTGCCGTACGACGATCGCACCTAGAGCATTTCCGACCAGAATAAGGGGGACAGACATCGTGAATGCGAAAGCGCCGAGTACTCCGTCTATCGAGAATGTGGCATCAATGACCTCAAGATAAAAGATCTTACTGATGTCAGACATGTTTCCGCCGATAAGTTCCTTTTCCTGTGCCTCTGCATTCTGTCTGAATCCATGTACGATAAAGAAGGCACTTGACCCGACCACTGCCCCGAATGCCATCAGCGGGTGCTGCTCAAGAGCAAACCACACGATAAGGGCCAGTAATATGGAGACGATGGCAAAGAACCAGACACCTTTGGACTCGAGATACTTCTCTCCCCTCAGTCCGTACTCTTTATCCTCAAGGAACAGCCAGTGGAGGAAAAGGAAGATAAGAAATATTCCCCCGCCGATGAGTAGCATCGGTGAAGATGCTTCTATGGCGTCTTTGATCTCCGGGCTGTCACTGAACATTGCGGTAAAAACTTCCCATGGACTCAGGGACGGTGTTGCAGCCCAGACCAGAATAAGCGGAAGCAGACCCCGGACCACAAAGACTGCAAACAGAATTCCCCAGAACAGGAACCATCGCCGAAATTGAGGCTTCATCGTTGAGAGGACTTCGGCATTGATGATAGCATTATCAATGCTCGATATTATCTCAAAGAGACAAAGACCGAAGATGATCAGGATGATAGATACAATATCCACAAATATACATTCGATCTGATGATCTATTAATCTCCCTGATAGGTGATCATATCATCACGAATGAGAAGTGGAGAGATCCGAGTAAATATAAATAGTCCTGATCCTATCCATTTGTATGAACTATCGCTCACTCTTCATGTTGTTTCTGGTTGCCGGACTCATACTCTCTGCCGGATGTATCTCTTCCAAGGATGGTCAGACACAGTCAGCCCAGGAACCACAAGCAACCCTGACACCCTCAACCCAGGCCACGGTAGCCAGTGAGACTGAGAAGTCTGTTACTCCAGGATCAGATACTATAATTCCTGCATCAACGCAATCACCGTCTTCCACTACGGTTGGAACCACCTCTTCAACCATTGTGAAAGCCCCTGACATGGCAGGATTCATATCAGGCAGTTTCCTCAAGGTCACTGAAACTTATATTGGAATAAAAAAATCCAGAGGAGCGCTTGACTGGAAGAAGGTCCAGGAGCAGGCTCTGGCTCTGCAGATCCAGGTTCAGGATCTGAAGAAGACGTATATGCTCGATGTACCGAATCCTGAAAAGACAGTCTTCCCAGGACTTAACAGCAGAGAGCAGATCGTGTTCCTGAAATATATCAGGTACCTGAACGACATGGAAAGTTTTGCAACCAACCTGAAGAATGCTGTCTACTACCAGGAGAAGGGTGGCGATCCTGACTCACTCCAGACTGCTCACCGGTATCAGAATCTGGCTGATCAGTTTGAGAAGCAGGCAATAGCCGAGGTGAAGACAATATCAGATTATTGTACCGATTTTAAGTATTCATTCATGAACCCGGTATCGGTTCAGGAATACCGGTACGTGTAATCTCTTCTCTTCTATTTTTCGAGAGCAAGGCTGGCACGTGAAATCCCCGGTGCCAAACCTGACCGGGTTTTATGTGAACCGTACAGTTCCGTCAGTGCCATTCACTTCAGCGAATGTTCCGGCCGGAAGATCTGTGAGAGGAACAGTAAGGCGATCAACCATGGGAATATGCCCGATGATTGCACCGACAGCAATGATCGTCTCGGCTTCTGTATTAATGATCGCAGCAGGTGCATGACCACTTCTGGACAATGCATAGAGAATGTAACTCCCGACCGTCGAACCCTTTCCATACTCAAATGCAAGAACAGTGCCGGTGATATCTTTTCCTTCAAGAGGATGTCCTTTCTCCATCACGACACCGGTCTCCGGGTCTACTCCGGATAGAAATGAGATTGGATCCGGGCCGATGAGTAACGGTCCTCCTGCTGTTCCCTTGGAAATTCCCCGCCCGTGAAGAATCATATCCTGAGTGTATGAGGTATTCCCGGAAATATGCTATCCTGTTCTGGCATATTTGGAAAAACGGAAACCGACCATCCAAAAAAATTGTCTAATCCGAATCAGACGGTGAACCTTCCCATCTCCTGTGAGATCCTGTTTACTGATTCGGCCTGACTGGTTATCACCTGTGAGATCTGGTCGAGTGCTGCAGAGGCCTCCTCGCTTGCTGCCGCAGATCCAATAGCCTCTTTGGCAGTCTGTTCGATCAGGGCTCCAACCTCGTTTACACTTGCCGTAATCTCCTGGACCGATGCGGCCTGTTCCTGGGTGGCTCCAGCTACTTCGCCCATATGAGAACTGATATCATTGATCGATTTCACGATATCACTGAAGACAGCAAGGCTTTCTGTTACTGCAGCGCTTCCCGCCTTTACTTCCTCTGATGATCCCTCCATCGCCTCATTAACTTCTTTTGACATCTGCTGGAGAGTTCCAATAATTCCTGCTATATTCTCGGCAGACTTTTGCGACTCAAGGGCCAGGGATTTCACTTCATCAGCTACCACGGCAAACCCGAGGCCTGCATCACCTGCACGTGCTGCTTCGATAGCAGCATTTAATGCAAGGAGATTTGTCTGGTCTGCGATGTCGCTTATCACCTTGACAATCTTTCCAATCTCACCCATCTGCCGCGAGATATCACTGATCATGGTATCTGTCTTTCCAAACGAGGATATGATCCCCTGCATTCCTTCTTCGGCTCGAGTGGCCTGTTCTGCACCGTGATTAGAGAGTTCTACCGCTTCAAGACTGAGACCTGAAACCTGCTCTGCCTTTCCTGCTACTGATGATACGGCAGTGGAGAGATCCTCCATCGCTGTAAGCACCTGCTTTACTCCTTCACCGCTGTGCTCAGCAAGTTCGCTCACCTTGTTTGAACTCTGTGCAAGAACTCCTGAACTTGCGGTAACTTCTTCAACGCTGGCACTTGTCTCCTCCATGCCTGATAACAGTAGTTCTACCTGGCGCTGAACTTCGGATATCGCATCTGAACCTTCGGCACCGATCTGGTCCATGGCATCCCTGAACCCGGTGAAATCACCGGCAACCTGCAGGCCGGGATCAAACCGGTCAGTGTAGACGCCTTTACTGTATGAGCCAGCCAGCCGCATCGACTCCTGAACCGGAGTCACTACGGCATCGAGCGTCATGTTGATCCCTCTGATTATATCCTGGTAATTTCCTTTGAATGATTCCGGCTCTCCACGTATCGATAGATTTCCTTTGGAAGCTGCATCAGTTAATTTAGAGATCTCATTCACCAGGGAATCAAGGGCAGATATAGTCGTGTTGAGGGCGGGAGTTATCTCATCGGCATCATCACGGCTCTTGACCAGATCTGTCCTGACACCATCTGCGATATCTTTCATCTTTCCTATGATATCATGCTGGAGTGAATCAGCAAAGTTGTCCATGGTCCGTGCCATAACCCCAACTTCGTCTTTGCGGACCAGATTAAGCCGCATGCCGAGTTTCCCAAGCGAGAGGTGCTCAAGCATCGTAACAGTCTGTGAAAGTGGCTTTGTGATACTCCGCGTCAGATAAATGCCAAGGGTGATACCGACAACTGCTGCCAGAATGGTCAGCAGAATCATCGCCATCATGGCAAAGTCAGAGTCATTATCCTCAGTCTTCTTGAGTTCATCAGCCCGGTCAAGATTAGTCTTACGCAGTGAGGTCATTGCAACATCTATCTCACCCCTGGCTTTTGCTGTTGCACTTCCCGCAGCTATACCCGCAAGTGCCGAATCAGTCTGCCCGGCTGAGATATTGGTCAGGACATTATCCACCTCACTCTGGTATGCACCCCACGCTTTCTCGAAGTTTTTAACCTGCTGCTCTTCATCACCGACGAATTTCTTCTGCTTGTACAAGGCGAGTTGGGAGTTGATCACATCTATGGCATCCCTGGCCTTCTTCAGACTGGCCTCTCTCTCATCTGGAAGAAGAATCGCTTTGTAGGCTTCTCCCCTGATCATCTGAAGAGATGCCTCTATCTTGCCCAACTGGTCAGTTGGAAGAAGACGATCCTGATAGATCTCATTCATCATCGAGTCCATATTGGCTATGAAGAAGTACCCGATAACTGAGATGATCACCGCTATTCCAACAACGATGAGGAAACCGCTGATGAGTTTCTTTCCGATTTTAATGTCATCAATAAACATGATCCTCTCCTCACCGAACCCTTCGCGACTGGAATCAGTGCGGCTCTCCCGGTGGATGTGATGACATTACGGATATTTCTATAAATAGATATCGTGGATAAAAACCCCACCGGTGCCCCGTTGGGGGCCCCAGATAGGACCGGTGAAAAGGACTTTTTCATGCAAAAAGGAAAGGATTAGTAAGATGTGTGTATCTGGATAGGCCCCGGTAGATGTATGGGTATGTTACACTTTCATCTGAATATATGTCAGCAGGGTCGTATTGTTCCTGTCACTCATGGTGAGGTTCTTATCATGACCTGATACCATTGCCACCTGTTCAAGGAGTTTGAGATAGACAGATTCAGTCTCCATGGTTGCCTGATCCTGGCAGGCCATTCGGGTTCCTGCAATCTTCGAGAACGAAAGGGTGGTTCCTGATAGATTATAATGACCGGTATATGGGTTGCACCCTGATGATCCGGTTACCTCGTTATCCTTTCCAAATAGTGCGGAAATTTTCGTATTGTTAATGAGCCGGACTGGTATGCCATCGTTCCGAAGGTATGATGTCAGGTACCATGCGGTATTCTCAAGTGTTTTGTTTGCTGTAATCGGGGATATCGTATATTTTCCCAGGATATTCTCAAGATGTTCTATTACCGGTTCAAGTAGTACAGGGATCGATCCGTTTGATGCTTTGATGGTCTGATTCTGATACCTGATGGTATAGATAACAGCATTGGGGGAGGGATTGACAGACAAAGCCTGGGGTTTAACAGTTGTAAAATTGGCCCTGATACACAGGCTTGTGAGGTTATCCATCTCTGAGTCTGAAAGGTTGATGAATTGAATCTGTGTCCATTTTGTTACCTCACCGTGCTTATCAGCAAATATCTTCAGTTCTTCATATGAACCGGTAGTTCCTGCTGCCTTCTCGAATGATATGAGAGGTTCTGATCTGTTGGATATCCTGCTTCCTGTTACCGGTTCGATCGATATTACGTGTACCGGATCTCCTGCCATTATTACAGATACCATGTCGTGAGCCGGTTGTAACTGGTACGAAACTCTGGTTCCGTTTACCTTGAGATCAGGAGGAAGAGAAAGCGGCTGGTAGTGATGGCCGCTGTCGTCTCTGATTGTATATGCCCCTCCTTCAAGATCCTGAAAAAGTATTACTCCTGTTCCGGATATGATTGGAACGGTGGTTTCTATCACATCCGGTTTTCTGGTTGAACCATTTGATCCGGACTCAGATCTGTTATCTGCCACCTGAGTGGTGTTTGTTGTAATCACTGATTGAACTGGTGTTTTTCCGCTCTGATCTGTTGAAAGACATGCAGAAAAAAGACAACTTACAGCCAGAACCAGAACAAGACTGACAAGAAGAAACTTAATCTGTCCCATGATACTCACCGATTACCATAAGGTTACCCTGACTGCTATGAGAGTCTTCTGGTAAAAATAGTATTCCTAGCGAAGAGATAACTTCGCAGGTCTGTGAATTTTTCAGGAAGGACAATGAGTCTGGGTTCTGAACAACCCGGCAGGAATATGGATCTCAAACCGTGCTCCCTTTCCAGGTACTCCTGTCTCACTGATGGTAAGTCCGGTTGAGGTGAGTATCTCATGAACCAGAAAGAGACCGAGACCTGTGTTATGCCCGACACCCTGGAGAAAAATTCGTTCTTTCTCATCAGGTAAAATTCCCACACCATTATCCTGGAGGATGAGGGTGAGTGAACTGCCTTCATGTCTGGCATACATCCTGATACAACTGACATGTCCGCCATGCCTGATTGAATTCTCCATCAGGTTATATAGGGCACGGGAGAAGAGAGGATCCGTCCTGACAGATATACCTGAAACAAGGTTTTCAGTAGTGATACCATCTAGGGGCAGTTGTGCTGCAGCCTGATAAAAAGCAGTGCCTGCATCTATCCATTCACTCTCACGTATACCGAGACTCTGGTAATCGCGGGTGAATTCGATGAGATACTTGATGCCATCAACTGCATTCTGTGCCTGACAGATGGTATTTGCAATGTTTGTTTCATTCACGTCTTCATCGCTGACGATATCGAGAAATCCGCCAAGGGTTGTAAGCTTGTTTAGAATATCGTGTCTTGTAAGATCTGACAGCAGTTGAAGGCGGTGATTCTTCTGCATCAGAGCTTTATGCACTTCCTTGTATGCAGAGATGTCCCGCCCGATTATCTGAATACCGTTATACTGCCCATCATGATAGATCGGGACTCCACGCATATCCAGTGAGACATACCCGCCATCCCTGCAGCGTATCTGTATCTCAAAATGAGTCAGAGGCTTGCCATCAGAGACCTCCTCCTGCATGCGGGAGATCTTCTCCTGATCGGCTTTAGAGAATACCTCCATCCGAAGAGGTTTTCCAAGGACCTGCGAGATATCATATCCGGTCATCTCATAAAAAGAAGGCGAGATATAGATCGGAATAAACCGGGCATCGAGCATTATGATGAGGTCTTCACTCCTCTCAACCAATCCCCGGTATCTTCCTTCACTCATCTTGAGTTCGTCTTCTGTGATTCTGATCTGCTCATACGCTGCAGCCAGTTCATAGTTCTTCTTCTGGAGGATCTCTTCCGTGTTCTTTCTTCTGACGATCCCCCACATGCCATTCATGAGAAGACTGAGCTGGCGGACATCCTCGTCATTGTACTCCTCGAACTTGTTGGCAACCCCTGCAACCATCACGATGTTGTCTCCATCAAAGACCGGGATATTCATATGACGCTTTAGCGGGATATCTATCGGGAGAACTCCTTTCCTGTCAGCTGCACCTGATGCATAATCGTTGGTAATTACAGGCTGGCGTTGCCTGACTGCCTCACCCCAGAGGCCGGTATTTTTTACCTGGTATGAGAGAGGTTTTTCAGAAACCCTACAATCATTGATTGTTCGCTCTGACCAGGAGTACATCGTCAGCGTATACTCGTCATCACTCACGAATGCGAGGTACCCATACTGGCTCTCGGTTATTGTTACGGCACTCTCAAGAGCGAAATCAGTGATCTCTTTCAGGCTTTTATCCCGTATTGCGTAGAGCCCTATCATTGCCTCAAGCCTGATCTCGTTCAACATCCTGCTCTTCTCTTCACGTTTCCTGGCACTGATATCCCTGACTATTGCCTGAAGAAGCGTATGGCCGTGAATATCAATCTGACTCATCGTAACTGCAGTATCGATGATTGATCCGTCTGGCCTGGTAAACTGCCATTCAAAAACAGGAATTTCCCCGGATAATGCCCTGAAAATATTTAGTTCAAACAGATCCTTTGCAGTAAGGCCGTCTGGCTGTACCGGGGTAGAGATCTGGGAGGGAGCGGTGCTGATAACTGTCTCACGATCCCTGCCAAGGAGCGTGATTCCGCGCTGGTTACTGTCCACGATCCGGTCATGATCGAGGATGAATATTGCCTCTCCTGCCGACTCAAAGAACTGCCTGAAGGTCGCCTCACTCTCTCTGAGTTTGGTGGATGCACTACGGGTAGAGACCGCCTTTTTGATCTTGTGAGCCAGTTCTGTAAACTGTGCCCGTGGATCCCCACCTTTCTGGAGATAAAAGTCTGCCCCGCTGTTAAGGGCTTCGATGACGATCTCCTCTCTTCCTCTCCCGGTAAAGAGGATGAAGGGAAGATCCGGCCAGCTGGATCGTACCTCTCGCAGGAGCATTATTCCGCTCATGTTAGGCATCTCGTAGTCTGATACTACTGCGTCATATTCTCCTGCCTGAAGTTTACTGAGAGCCTCTCTTCCTGACTGTGCCACATGTATCTGAAAATCATCCAGTTTTTCAAGAAACATCCGGCCGATATCAAGGAGCACCGGTTCATCATCAACGAGTAAGACTGATATCATATTTTGAGATATTTGCCGCTATATGTTGGCTTACGTCCTATATAGCCGATATGATTAGACCATTAGCGAAAATACTATCTATTTCCCATACAGAAATGGGTATGAGCGGCATGATTAGCATACCCGGGTTCTGTACGGCTGGTAAAGTTGTGTTGGTTGGATTTGGGATGCTCTTCCTGTTTGGAAGTCGGGATAGAGAGAGAAAAATTGAAAATATTGTATGGAGTGTCCCGATTCCTCCGGATCTTCTCTCACGCCTGCGTGATTTCTCGCCTGTTGCTATATCGAAAACATCAGGAATATACCTCGACGATGTTTTTGATATTCTGAAAGGAACCAGGCCCAGAACTGCTCCTGAAGTCATCGAAAAATTGACTAAAACCATAGAGATCCTTCAAAAGCGTGATGCAGAGCTCGAGAAAGAAGCAGCAAGGATTGGATTTATGATCAAAGGGTTAGATGCAATCGAGCAGCGCGAACATGAGAGACGCGATCAACCGAAACGGCTTGGCGGTAAAGAAGAAAAATAAACTACACTCTGGACTCTTTTATATTTGATGCCTGTGCCTGTGATGAATGTCAGGACGGTGGGGATGTTCATGGGATATCTCCTCATGAGAATGTAGATGTGAATGAGATCGCGGCTGGACCTCTTCTTTTTTGAACCGGTCACCGGTATGAAGATGCTGATGATGCCCGTCATCATGGGTGTGCCTGTGTTCGTGAATAAGTGGCGGGTGATGATGCAGATGGATGTGTGTCTCGGTGAAGATGAGGTACATTCCGATAAGCATCATGATGAATGCAAATACAAAAGAGTAGCCGGGCTACTCCCTGAAGATCAGGAACGAGAAGATGATACCCAATATCAGGTTAATGCCAAAGAGCGATCCTGCCCGTGAGATTCCAAGGTTACGCATACTGAGCAGATACAGGATCATGGGCAGTCCGCTGTAGCAGAAAAAACCCAGGAGCATTCCACCAATAACTCTGGAAAAAACTGGCAGGGGTTCGCCAGTAAGATAAGTTCCTGCAAGAAGCACCGGTAGGGCGATGACTCCTTTTGCAACTTGAATCTGAATGGGATCACGATCTGACAGAGATCTGTTCCATCATGCCTCAAATCCCCAGAATATACAGGTGAGCAGTATCCCCAGGACCCCGGGGGTTATCTGCAGCCTGAGATCTGAGGTGAATGAGAGAATCATGCATCCGATTGTGATAAGGGAAATTGCTATCCATATCCTGGACGATACAGCCTCTCTGAAGAAGAGAAATGCAATGACAGTGTTGGTTACTGCAACAAAACTGGTGAGGAGCGATACTTCAGATGCCAAGATGTACTGAAGACTTACAAGGAGCATGGCAGGCGCCAGAATTGAACCGAATACACTTGATGCAGTAAGCGCAGGAAGATTTCGAAGTACCAGGGGTGCTTCAGTTATATCAGATTTTCCTATATGCCGGTTTCTGATAAGAGCGAATGCTCCCATACCGGTTATGGTTCCCGCGTACATCAGAGCACAGATGGTTAATGATCCAGCATCTGCAAGAATTAATTATGAAACAGGTGTGCTGATGCTGAAAAGCAATGCAGCAACAATTACACAGATCAGAGGTATATGATTAGATTCTACTAATCGGGTAATTGGTGAAGAGGTCAAGATAGATCCCGTAGATTTCCCCTCAAATTCTATGTTGAGTCATAAATAAAGCACGTGAAACAGTATCGACAGACTCATTAAAGTAGACTTATAATGTAAGGTATCTGCCCCTTCGCCAACATTGTGCTGTCAATATAATACATGGGTTCTGCAATGGTACTCCAATCAGTCAAACGATTTATCGGGAAGTTCAGACTTCGTACTGTCCTTACAGTCTCGCTGGTTATACTACTGATCTGTGCCATGGGGATAACATGGCTTCTTGCGTACCTTAATACTCAATATACAACATCAGATCTAGCGAGCCAGTTAGAGGGTGAGATATCAGACAGGATAGTTCAACATCTTGATGTTTATCTAGAAACCCCTCACCTCGTAAATTCGCTCTGCCTGGACAGCATAAAGTACGGTGGAATTGATGTACACGATAACGCTGTCCTGGAGAAATATTTCAGATCTCTCTCATATCGTTTTCCTACAGTCGAATCCATATGTCATGCAAATGAAGAGGAAGGAAACTATACGATTATCTCTTCAGTAGGAGCACCGGGAATTGTAAATGGAACTGACCGATATCTTGGATTCTCAAGAGCAAGCACCAACTTCTCTTTTGTAGAATATCTTACTGACAGTGAAGGCCAGCTCATCAGTAAGACTGTTGAACCTGTTCCGTACGATCCCAGGACCCGGCCCTGGTACAAGGCTGCAGTAACTGCTGGCAGATCTACATGGACCCCTATCTACATGTGGGTTGAAGGGGTTGTAAGCCAGGATGCAGTTGTCCCGGTCTATTCAGAAAAAAATAACCTTCTCGGAGTCCTGGACACATCGCTGACACTCGGAGGTATTGGAGAATTTCTACAGGGCCTTCGGATATCAAATCATGGACAGGCCTTTATTATTGAAAAATCAGGGCTCCTTGTTGCCTCGTCCGGATCAGGTGATCCATATATTAAAGAGAATGGAACCCTGGTGAGGTTATCTGCCCTCAACTCAAGCGATTCAGTTGTACAATCAACAAGCCGGTACCTGATAAATCATGTACATAATCATACTAATATCACCTCTCGTGAACAGTTTCAGTTTGATGCCAACGGAGTCCGCGAATGGGTGCAGGTTTCACCATATCAGGATACCCATGGTCTGGACTGGCTGATTGTGGTCGTCATACCTGCATCAGATTTCATGGCAAAGGTTGATGCCAACAATAACCTGACAATCCTTCTCATCATTGGATCGGTGCTTGGAACAATCCTCCTCTGTGTAGGACTTGCACGCTGGATTACCAATCCGGTTTTGTCACTGAACAGGTCTGCCCGATCTCTGGCCAAAGGAGACTGGACTGACTGGGTTGATCTTGATCGTCACGATGAGATCGGCGAACTCTCCGAGTCATTCAAACAGATGGCTGATCAGTTACAGTCAACATTTACATCCTTAAAAACCAGTGAAGAACGATACATCCGTCTTTTCCAGTCCTCAGCAGATGCCATCATTCTTTTCGATACATATACCCTTGTACAGATGAACCGGGCAGGAGAGGAGATGTTTGGGATCTCTCGAAAAGATGCACCAGGTAAAGATGTCAGAAACCTCTTTGATAACCTGGGCCCTGGAATTGGTGAGATGATTCGACTAGGATCAGAACCCGAGAGTGGGTATCTTGACCGGACTATCTCGCGTATAAGTAACGGTAAAGAGCAGTTTATGAATATCCGCCTTAGCAGGATTCCAGCAGAGGGACGATCCTTAAGCCTGGTACATATCAGGGATATTACTGATCAGCGGATGGCAATCATCACGTTTGCAGAGCAGGAAGCCCTACAGGAATCCTACTCGCAGATAAAAACAATTCTGCAGTTTCTTCCGGATCCAACCTTTGTCATTGATGCCGAAGGGAGGATCATCATCTGGAACCGGGCAATTGAAAAACTAACCGGAAAATTCTCTGCTGAGATGATCGGGAAGAATAATTACGCACATTCTGAAGCTATTCACAATACGAATCAGCCGATTCTGGTAGATATTGCACTCACTTCAAAGAAGTATGATGGCAGTTTTTACCCTGATATCGAGCGTTCCGGTGATCTATTAAAGACAAGCTTCCGGATCGATCTTTCAGGCGAGGTGAAATATTTCTCCTGCCTTGCAGCTCCTCTCTATAACAAGAAAGGAGAGATCATCGGAGCCATCGAGTCTATACGGGATATTACGTCACATAAAATGGATGAAGAGGCTCTTTTGATCGCCAATAAGAAGTTAAACCTCCTCTCCAGTATCACCCGTCATGATATAATTAATAAAATCATGATTACGAAAGCCCATCTCTTTCTTCTCGAAGAGACCCCTCTTACGCAGGAACAGTCCGAATCGGTCACAGCAATCGGACGTTCCATGGCAGAGATCGAACATTTTGTAGCCTTCACCAAAACCTATCAGGAGTTAGGATTAAAGGTCCCGGTCTGGCAGGATGTCGGGGAGACCTGCAGAAAGTCTGCAAAGGATGTTGACCTGGGTTCTGTGATTCTTCACAATACCATAACCGGCATCTCAATCCTTGCTGATCCTTTATTAGAGAAGGTCTGTTACAACCTTATCGAGAATGCCGTCAGGCATGGAGAAGGTCTCACTGAGATCACCATCGCTGCAGAAGAAAAACCTGAAGGGCTCATAATATCTGTTGAAGATAACGGCTCCGGTGTTCCTGATGAGAACAAGGAGATCATATTTGAACGTGGATTTGGAAAAAATACCGGATACGGATTGTTTTTGACCAGAGAGATCCTCTCAATATCTGATATTGTCATCTCTGAACGAGGTACGTTTGGGACCAACTGTAGGTTTGAGATCCTGGTTCCAAAAGGAAAGTTCAGGTTCAGTTCAGAATAAAAAAATTATACTCCTGTGTCATACAGGAGTGAGTAAAATCTGCTCGTCATCAGAGAGATAAAAGGGCCAAGGAACAGACTCAAAATCCATCCAATAATCCAGCCAGCAATCGGAACGATGGCGAGGACAAGTTCTATGATAGTTATGATTATGATCAGGAAGAAGACGACAACCATCAGAGCGATGATAGAGGCGATGTAATGAACCCATCCAATCCTCCCGATGGTTGCCATGATCTCGCCGATGGCAAATGCCTGACCCATCTCACCTGTTCTTGCAAACCTGACTGATCCGATGATACCAAGGAGCCCGAAGATTATTGCCAGGATGATGGTGATGACAAGACCTGTGATAACTCCTCCGACAATCGGGAGTATTGAGGCTAATGAGATATCTTCTCCAGAACTGATGATGCCGATGATGGCATATCCCACCGTTGCGATGAATGCCAGCATCGGTATGATCATATACACGATGTTGATCACACACAACTTGATCCCATCGATAAACAGGCTGAAAAAAGATTCTTCTTCATATACTGGTTCAACCCCCTTCATGACACGCACGGTATACCCGTACATTACCGGGAAGATGATCGAACTGATGACCAGCATGATCCATCGCACCCATTTTCCAAAGAGGGCATCCTGAGCAAAGCCCCAGGAATCACTTAAAGCATCGCTAATTCTCATAATCTCACCGCGTGATGCTGATAATATGCTGCTTCTGTTATTTGATGACTCGTATCACGGAAGTGTATGTATGTATCTTCCATTCCCGCATCTCTGATCTCTCTCATTATTAGGAAGATTCATGAATTACCGGGTAGATAAAAAAGGGTTTGATCTGTATAACACACCTGCCATGCACCCGTGCTTCGAAAATCTATATCATCTCTCGTAAGGATGAACTGTGTCCCCAGAAACGGGGTACAGGTGATATGAGTAATCATATCCTGTCTGGTCAGGGGTTTTTGCCTGATCCCGGATAGTTGTTCCAAATCGGACTGTCCAGGACCACAAGTCAGGTCATGTCTGATACCGTCACTGATTTATCTGTCAGGGAGAATGTGCAGATAAACGTGGGAGTCAAAAGAAGTCAGGGCAGTATGACTGTGCAATCCAGTCCGGGCAAGTTTCAGGAGGTAAAAATAATGTCAGTCATGATAACGGGTCAGGAGTTCAGTGCCCCTGGCAGAACTGTGATTATTACAAATCCCTACACCGAGATAACAATGCATCAGGCACTTGAGATGCAGATGGCAGGTAATTATGAGAAAGCTCTCGAGATGTATGATCAGGTACTACAGATGGAACCTGCACATGCCGGTGCCCATCATGCCAAAGGTAATACCTATGATCTCATGGGCAGATACAATGAAGCAATCTCCTGCTATGATTCAGCTCTCGAATGCGATCCCTTCAATTCAGAGACCTGGTACAACAAGGGTGTTACACTTCGAAAGATGGGATGCGATGATGAAAGTGCAGAATGTATGATTCAGGGAGTATCCCGCTCTATCTGAACTTTTTTGTCTCTCGTGATAGTTCTGATTCGATCGTGTTGTGTCGTAATTCTTTATTGTCCTGAATACTTATCCTTCAAATAGTTAGGTGATCAAAATATTTGATCGCATGATAATGCTACATTCTGATTATGGAGTGAATAATTGTGTCTGAACCTTCTCCTCTTATTGATGAGTTAAATGAGGGATTAGTGGAATTTTTTGACAGATTCTCTTCATGGGAAAGTTCGATCATAGAGGCAGGTCATCTGAAGATCGCTGATGCCCATGCGATCGAAGTTCTTGGGCATTACGGACGGATGAACATGAAGGAATTAGCGGGAAGACTGGGTCTCACCACCGGTACAACCACGATGACTGTTGATCGGCTTGAACGAGGAGGGTACGCGTGCAGGATCAGGGCAGAGCATGATCGTCGTTCCTACATCATCGAGCTCACATTAGTTGGATGCGAAGCATATGAAGAGCATCACCGTCATCATTTGAGTCTGGCTGAAGAGATCTCGTCCATTCTCGGCGAAAAAGATTCAGAATTATTTGTGGCCATTCTCAGAAAGATAAACGAGAATATCTGAGCATGACATCAGAATCTTCTTCATGTTCGGATACAAGTTGCAGCAGTACCTGTTGCAGTTGTGCTTCAATACAATCAGAATCGGCATATCGAAAGGAGATAATTCTTGTATCTGGATCAGCATTTTTCCTTCTGATTACCTTTGTTGCAGAAGTATATACAGCAGATAAGCCACTTATCGGAACCTGTGCTGCTCTTATCTCACTTGGTCTGACTGCGATTCCCATCCTGCACGAAGCAATTTCCGGTCTGGTCCGAGGTCAGAGAAACGTATGTGAACTTGCAGCCCTTGCTATCATCGGAGCAGTTATTATCAGTGAGTATACGACGGCAGCTGAAATATCACTCATTCTTGCTATCGGTGAGTTAGTAGAATCATATGTGTATGCCAGATCACAGAAGGATATCGAAGGTATTATTAAACGACATCCCAGGACCGGATATGTCATTAAGGACGGTGAAACAGTTTCTGTTGATGTGAACCTGATCCAAGTCGGTGATCTGGTAGTTGTCAGGCCAGGTGATATTGTCCCGGTCGATGGAATAATCAGGGAAGGTCAGTCAGGACTTGATGAATCCTGCTTAACCGGAGAGAGTCTTCCAGTTCTCCGTAAAACTGGGGAATTTGTCAGTTCCGGGAGTGTTAATCTTGACGGGGTGCTTCTCATCGAGGCAATCAGAATGTCATCACAGTCGACATATGCACAGGTTGTGGATCTTGTCCATAATGCAGGACTTCGCAGGCCTCCCTCTCATCCGTTTATCGATCGGTTTTCGCGTTGGTACACACCGCTTATGTTGGTTATTGCCGGACTTGTCTTTGTCTGGAGCAGGGATATTGTCCGTGCTATAGCAGTGCTGATAGTAGCATGCCCCTGTGCCATTCTTTTGGCAACACCATCTGCAGTTCTGACTGCCATAGGGCATGCGGCAAAGAGAGGAATTCTCATCAAAAGAGGTGAATACCTTGAGATTTGCCATGATATATCCGCAGTAATCTTTGACAAGACCGGAACACTATCTACCGGGGTGATGAGTGTTTCAGATATCCTGCCTGCAGCAGGTTTTACAAAGCATGATCTTCTGGAGGTTGCAGGTCCTGCTGAACAGTCATCTCCACACCCGACAGGAAAAGCAATTGTCAGAGCTGCACAGCAGGCAGGAATTTCTCTTCCAGTACAGGGATCAGGAAGACAGTATCCAGGAGAAGGGGTTGAGGATGAGCGTGAAGGCGAACTTATACATATCGGTACCCGGGGTTTTCTGGAGAACAACGGGGTAATAATCCCGAAAACCGTTTATGTTGACGGAACGGGAGGAGAGACCGCTGTATTCATTGCAAAGAACAGATTGTTTCTCGGCATGATCCTGATCCATGATGAGATACGTGAAGAATCAGCCGGTGTCATAGACAAAATTAGATCTTCAGGCATTCGGACTATTGCTGTTCTGACTGGTGATTCACCACAGGCAGCAGCCATAATCGGGGATAAATGTGGTCTTTCCGGTAATTCTATACACGCCGGACTTCGCCCTGATCAGAAACAGAAGTTTATCGAGAGACTGCAGGCCGACGGAGAAAAGGTCTGTTTTGTGGGAGACGGAACCAATGACGGTCCGGCGCTCGCGGGATCAGACCTTGGGATCAGTATTGCAAGCAGGGAAGATACGGTAGCTCTGGAGACAGCCGGTGTCGTGCTTATGCAGGGCGGCTTGAGCCATTTACCTGGTTTTCTTGAACTTGGCCGAAAGACCCGGAGCATCATAATCACTGGGGTCACTCTTGCACTGAGCTTGAACTTCATCATGATAGCCGGAGCCTCTACCGGGGTTATCTCTCCTGCAGTTGGTGCAATAGGGCATCAGATCTCTACAATTGCAGTCCTTCTGAACTCTCTCAGAATAAGGAAGGGATTATGGTGATCTATTTCTGAAGTTTGGAAATAATTTTTACGAAACAGGTTCCGCTTCAAATACAATCATTATATGCGGTAGCATTAGAAACGGGTGAAGATATGAATAATCCACAAACATCTCAGCAGAGGCAAATACTGCCGGTAAAACTATTAATTTCTCTAATCCTGTTTCTCTTACTCATGGTTCATCCAGGATCGGCTACACTATTTACGAGTAATGGTTCTGATATATCCGGTGCCCACCTGATCGAAACCATGGAAAACACCAGCAATATCTCTCTATCTCCATTTCCGATTCAGTTCTTCTACAACACACATTGTGGGTCCTGCAAACCGGCAGTCAGATTCCTGGAAAATTTTACAGCCTTGCATCCGGATGTTGGTGTTGAGTTCCATGACCTTTACAATAATACCGAAAGTTTTGCTCTGTATGAAGAAGCAAAAAAACAGTATAACAAAACAGATCTATACTATCCGGTCATCTTTGTTGGCAATGTAGGAATTATGGGAAGTCCTGATATTGAGGCTTACACCGATCTTCTGACGCTCTGGTACCAGAAACATGAAACGTCAGATCCATTATCCGGATTTATTTCCTGGGCTGAGTCAATTACCAGATAGAACTCTTTACCCACTTATCATGTGATATGCATCATCAGAATAATGGATACAAATAAAAATGCCCGATACCGGGATGATATGGAAGAGACTATAACATTCATATACTTTTCAGAAAGACGAGATATATGCTTCAAGATCAGGTTCAGATAGTAAAAGGGCTCTTAGTCTCTCCGGTTGACACCTTTGAAGAACTCAGATCCTCTGCAATTTCCAAGTCCTATCAGTATTACGTTCTTCTTCTCATTATCTATACAGTGCTAGTAGGTATTATCTCTGCAACTTCTTCGCTTATGACCTACTATAATATGGTCATTCAATATGCGTCAATTCCTCTTATCGGATCTTTTCTCATCTCGAAAATGGAATTATTAAAACCGGTTTTTATCAATATGAGTCTTTTTTCTGTATATCTGCTATTCCTGCTAATGTTTTTTGGTATTTTTATTAAGGGATTTTTCCTTCATGCTTTTGTTCTGCTGTTCGGTGGAGAACAGGGCATTACTAAAACGATACAGGTCCTCATGTATTCCGTGACTCCTTTCTTCCTTATCGGGTGGATCCCGTATATATCCATAATCGGCCTGCTCTGGGCAGTCATACTTTGCGTTCTTGGATTCCATGTCTTTCAGCAGATCCCTGTCTGGAAGGCTGCTCTTGTGGTTGTTATTCCCACTCTCTTCGTGATTCTGGGCCTATTCCTGCTTCTGATGGTATCAACAGCACTCACTAACATACCTTCCGGGATTGTGTGATTGTCAATACCCGGATCATCACCTTTTAGTAGGTGTTGATAAGGAATTGTTTTCGATATTATTGCTCAGATAATTCCTGAAGATATTTGAGACTTGAAACCAACCGGAGTCTGTCTGGAAGATAGTGGCGATATTTTTCCTCACTAACAACTTCAGGTATCTCTTTTTCTATCCCTTTTGTCAGGTCCCTAATAATTGTTACATGTGCGTCAATTGCAAGCCATCCTTCCATCGCAAACCTGATACAGTAATCTGAAGCAACTCCAATCATACTCACCTCGATATCCTTTGCAGGTTCCTCAGAACATATGGTAGAGATAAATTCATCACGAGGAATTACAGATCCGGGATTCAATGGGTTGTTAATAACACAAAACAGTGAATCGTATACAGTCTTTCTCTGTAGAGATGCTATTTTGATATCTGTCTCATCTCTTTGACTCCACATGTCAAACCTGTTTTTTAATATGTAGTATGTATGTGGAAGGTCCGGAACCTCTATCGATAAATCCCAGTCTGATGTCCCGAATTCACAGTGGATTGGAAACAGTTTCCCTTCATCAGACTGGAGATATTCCTCTGCAAAATGAGTGTCAAGTACGACAAAGATGTAATCAAAGTCAGTGTTTTTTATCGTATTGAGGAATTGATTTGTCGGAGAAATAAGTTCCTTTGAACCTGATACGTATAAATGTCCATTTTCATTTATAAAACCATTCTGCATATCGCCTATATGTAGTATTCTTACCTTTTTCATCTCCCTTTTCGTATTATTTCTGCAGTTGGCAAGTATTTACAATCTTGGGACTGATACCGGATAATTGAAACCTATGCGATAATTTCGTAAGGATGCTAATCTTAATTTATTGAGATATCTTTCACTGATTCAGACACGTTACTTCAGGTAATACCGTGGGCAACTGAATGATATAGGTACTGGATCACTCATTACACCGTCGTCATTTACCAGCACCAGATCGTACTGGATGGATGTATTGTCCACCTGGCAGCATGACAACGCATTGGGTACATATAGCGGATACGTGAAATTGTTAAATGAATATTCTGAAACCACCGATTTCCAGTCGTAGGTTTTAAGGTCCTCTACTTCAGGAAGGATATACAGTGTTAATGGGTAGTGCGGCGTTCCAGCCCAGAATACTTTTAGATCTTCACGGTTTCTACAGGAGATAACTGATAACGGAGCATCTACCCGTTCTATGCTGAGTCTTGTCTCGCTCTCCTGTGCATCAGATTTCAGATATTCATACTCTATCGAAGCAAAACCGTTCCCTTGAGAATAATTGTTTGCAGAAAGTGTCCTCTGATCTGAGTCAAGAATACTATAATTCCCAGGTTTTATTATCTCATCAGGAAATGACCACCACCAGGTATTAGAGACGTTATATACCACCTGTCCCTGTGTCTGCCAGGGTCCATATGTAGTGCCGTCTTCATGAACCATTGCGATAGTTCCTGGTGATAAGGTTCCGTTTCCCTGATTCCAGTGATTCGTCCCGATCTGGAGAATATTCGCAGGATAAATAAAACTTACGTGTGGATTAAGATCTGCAGTTCCGGTGATTATTTTTGTATTAGCCGAAGTCCATGTACAGTCATCCCATGCCCTCATAGTACTTCCAGATACGCCTGTAATTAGGCCGATGAAAATGAGAAGAATGATGACAATAAACCATGGCTTCATATTTTTTCCACCTGTTTCAATACAGGATCTATGGGATTGTCTCCTTCGTAGTATTAATATAGTTATGATCCGTGTTGTTGTTACAAATATATTGATTTCTGTTTGTTTCTTCTCTTATGAGGTCAGTTGGATAATTAGACAATAATTGGCTGTAATTTATGAAACAAACAGGATTACCTTTTGATAAACCGGGAAAAGTGATCCGTAGGAGGAATATATTATAAAACAGATATATTCTGTTCGTATTAGTTACAGTGTAATGGTGTATGAGCCCGGGTTTTACTTTATAGCTTTTCCACTCATCTCACTGTTATTTTGACAGCCAGGCCTGAAAATTTATCTTATTCATCATTGCACTTATCAGGATTATGATATAACCCACCAGTCCGGCTGATATTACTGTTCCTTCTCTGATTCCATTCAGCGTGCCAAAATGTATTAGTGAGATGATAATTGCTCCTGTAACAAGAAGGGAATCAAAAATGATCTTAATAAGACCGAATCTTATCTTTGTTTTGACTGCAATGATCTGGACAAGACCCTCACCTGGATTCATGATGACGTTTGCTGTGACCTGGAGATAAATGCCAAGGGCAAGTATTACACATCCGATAAGCAAAATTGAGATCTGCCAGAGATATTGAGCCGGTTGTATTGATGAAACGATGAGCATGCCGAGATCTACAAACAGACCGAGAAAGAATCCTACAAACACTTGCGGATACTGATTTTTCGGAAAATTCCTTCCAAGCAGAAGGATCTCTCCAAGCAGGAAGAGCAGGCTGAAGATAAAGGTAAGTTCCCCGAAGGTAACCGGGTATATCAGGCAGAGTACATATGGTATGCTTGATATTGGCGGGGTTCCCAGTGATGATTTCGTGATCAGGCTGATACCAAGACCCATAAAAAAAAGACCAGAAATAAGTAGAAAATATCGTTTTACACAGCCTGACATGAACATATTGAAATCTCACAATACGTTAGACAGGATACGAATTAAGAATGATGATCAGAAATATGGCCTGTTGAACAGAAATGAACAAGTGGAAAAATTTGGCTGCAATCGCATCTGTCTTTCCTGTACCTATGATATCCACAATACTATACCTTTCAAGATAGAGACAAGAACATGCACAGGTGCTGTCCGACAGATACAGATGCAAATATTCAGGATATGCCGATTCACCCATTGACTGTTTCACTTGATTATCTTGAACTTCCGAACTCTGCAACATTTCAAGGGGGAAACATATCACCTGCGATCTCACTTACCGGCCTTGAACCTGGTACCGTGTCCATTGCGGTCATGGTTTTCAATCCATTCATCAAGACATGTTGTTCGTTTACTCCATGGATTATATGGAATATTGCTCCATTAAACCGGATTCCTGCAGGTATTCCATCCGGACAGATAATTTCTTTTCCCATCTCTGCTGTTCAGGGACTAAATGATTATGGCGAGACCGGGTATCATGGACCAGAGCCTTCTTTGGGAGAGATGCATCGGTATCAATTCAGAATTTACGCTCTTGATTCCATGCTCACAATTCCCGGTGGATCGTCAAAGGATGAACTTATTTCAGCAATGAAGGGGCATGTATTACAGTACGGAGAGACTGTTGCGATCAGTACCGGATAAAAGGTACAACGAGTGCTGCTACATTCCATGATCTGCAGAAGTATCAGGCGAATTGACTAAATTAGTCTCGTTGATTACATTTCATTATGAATCAGGGTTTCCTGATTCGACCCGATAATAACTTATCATTAACCGATATGTTTTTCTCTCTCCTCTTGTTATTCATCTGATTAATGATGTCGAGAATGAGTGGTATACTGCTATTTATTGCCCTGACTTTGTTCTGCTCTATAACTTCTGCTACTCCTGCTGTCCCGGACCTGACCGGAAACTGGACAGGGACATCTGTTGGATATGATCGTGAGGGTGGGTATGATGGCCCTTCCAATTGGACCTTTCTTGTTACAATAGTCGAACAACGGGGAAGGGTCTTTAATGGAACGATTGGTTATTCTAACATGAGTAATCTTTCACAAAAAGGCTCTGTAGGTTTTTCAGGAGTCATGGGTAATGATTTGGAGTCTTTCTATCTGACAGAATATGGTTCCGGGTATGTTATAGGCAAGATCATCGATACTGATATGATGGAGTTTATCTATCTGGAAAGCGCTGACGGATCGGCTGCCATCGATACCCTGACACGAGTAAAGCCCTGATTCAGAGATCGAAACATTTTTTTTATTTCGGTTTACGCTGAAATCGTTATACTATCTTCTTGGTATTGAAAAAATGAAAAAAGCAAATTGATCTGTTTCAGCAGGAATTATTCAGGAAAGGTAAGTGTATTGTTGATCTCATGTATTGTATCCGAATATTTTGAGACCGCTTTCTGATCAGAGAAGACAAACAGGATAATTTTCAGGTATGCAGGAGTGTTTTCAACGGCTATGGTATTGATAAACCCGTTTGCATCCTTTCCGGCAACAACAATCCCTCCGTTCTGGTATGATTTTGTCTGTTCAATTGTGATATTTTTACTTGAAGCGATCTCATCAACAAAGTTTTTCAGGTATGATTCATCCAACACCTGATTCTGTGGCTCTTTTTTGTACCCGAATATAACTGAGGCACTTGTTTCTGGTTCTTCAATTGTAAACTGAACTCCCTTATTATCTGAAGTTCCGATTTCGTTGTACTGCCATGTCGGGGGAACTTTAAATGAATATCCATTATCTGTAGATTTGGAAGTCCAGTCTGATGTATCAACAGCCAGAACCGGAATTGATATGAATAATAGTAATACGAACAGGAAGATCCGTTTCATGATCAAAGATCAACACGAACAAAGAAAACATTACCTAATACTTTCTACAACATTCTGCCAGATCTCTTCCTGATACTGATATCAAAATCAGGTTATTAGAAATATCGCATGGCAGATCTGAATAATCCAGAACATGTTGAGATGGATTTTAATACCCTGATTTATACCACTTCGCTCCATGCTTGCCGACTCAAATATCAGATTATTTCTGAACACTGAATTCAAGAATCAGAATACCTCCGGCGCTATACCTCGAGGTTCATCGTCAGGATTATTGTATGATGATTTGAACCCTGAAGAAATATGAATTGGAAATACCTACCCGGGTACAAAAACAGTAGGATAAAGATGAAAAGATAATGTGATTATTATTTGATCATCTGGTGATTGTGAACGTTACACCAGAGGGGAATATCTCTCCCGCCTCTTTCACAGTAACATTCCATGCTCCGGTAGAACTGGTATTAGGAATATTAAATGAGCCGGTAAGGGAAGTGGATGAGGTCACATTCACTGCATTAGCGATTATGCTCTTTGGATCTTTTAGATCACCATTTTCCAGATAAACTTTGATATTCTTCGAGAGTTCAGTTCCATTCAATATAAATATGACATGTTCTCCCGGTTTACCAGTATCGGGGGTGATCGAAGTGACAGCAGCTTTTATATTTGATTTAATAACCGCGTTCGTCTGTGCACTATCTGATGTGTTGCTTGCTGTAACAAACCCAATACACACAAGAGAGATGATAAAAACCAGGGAATAACATAATACTTTGAAATTCATGCAAAACCTGTATTATTTTACAACTGATATGATAATAGAATTATTATCACGTTTTGTTCAGGTCATGAACCCGGAATAGAATCAGGACGCCATTTCAATGTCCGCGTTTAGTATTGAATAAGGTTTAGATTCCTTTGGTAGGAATAACAGGGATCATTTAATCCGGGATCCAGATAGATGCAGTCTCCGGATACCTATTTACTGAAAAAAGATCCTATACGAATAGTATATTTTCATTTCCGAATTGAATGTTCGGGAGGTATTCTGTCATGAACTTCAACAATTTTACCCTAAAATCGCAGGAGGCCGTTCAAAAGGCCATGGAGATCGCGGCAGCAAAACAGAATCAGGCAATTGAGAATGCACATCTGCTGAAAGGGATACTGATAGTTGATGAGAATGTTACTCCATACCTCCTGAAAAAACTCAACATTAATCTTGATACTCTCACCCGGTCACTTGACCGTATTGTTGATTCATATCCCAAGGTTAGTGGCGGTGAGCAGTACCTCTCACAGGATACAAACAGGGCCTTCCAGAGATCGACTGCTCTCTCCCAGGAGTTCAAGGATGAATTTGTCTCCATAGAGCATCTGCTTCTCGGAATTATATCTGTGAATGATCCTACTTCACGACTGCTCAAAGAGAACGGGGTAACAGAGAAAGATCTGAAGATAGCAATCCAAAATCTGCGTAAAGGTTCAACTGTACAAAGTCAGACTGCTGAAGAGACCTACAATGCTCTGAATCAGTATGCTAAAAACCTGAATGACCTTGCCGGTAGAGGAAAGTTAGATCCTGTTATCGGCCGCGATGAAGAGATACGCAGAGTGCTTCAGATCCTCTCCCGGAGAACAAAGAACAACCCGATTCTGATAGGAGAACCGGGTGTAGGAAAGACTGCGATTGCAGAAGGTCTTGCACATAGGATCATCGATGGTGATGTCCCTGACAACCTGAAGACCAAACAGCTCTTCTCACTTGATATGGGCGCCCTGATTGCAGGTGCAAAATACAAAGGGGAATTTGAAGAACGACTCAAGAGCGTTATCAAGGAGGTGGTGTCAGCGGAGGGTGAGATCATCCTGTTCATCGATGAGATACACACCCTTGTCGGGGCAGGTGCCAGTGAAGGAGCAATGGATGCTGCAAACATCCTGAAACCAGCTCTATCCAGAGGTGAGCTTCATGTGATCGGTGCAACAACCCTTAAAGAATACCAACGGTATTTTGAGAAGGATAAAGCACTAGAACGTCGGTTTCAGCCGGTCATGGTTGATGAGCCTGATATGCCTGATGCCATCTCTATACTTCGTGGAATCAAGGAGAAGTACGAGACACATCATCATGTAAGGATAAAAGATGAGGCGATCATCGCAGCAGTCGAACTCTCACAACGGTACATCTCTGAACGATTCCTTCCGGATAAAGCAATAGATCTCATCGATGAGGCGGCATCAAAACTCCGTCTCGAGATCAACTCAGTTCCTGAAGAACTTGAGATGATTGAGCGGAGAATCCGTCAGCTTGAGATCGAGCGTGAAGCCATCAAACGGGAGAAGGACCAGGAAAAACTGAACTCCCTGAATGAGGAGATCGGAAATTTTACCGAAGAGCGAAACCGGCTGAAAGCAAAGTGGCAGTCAGAAAAGGATATTGTAGAACAGATACAGCAGCAGAAGAATGAGATTGAAACTCTGAAGTTCGAGGCAGAGAGTGCAAATCGGAACGGTGATCTCGGCAGAGTGGCTGAGATCAGGTACGGCCTCATTCCTGGAATCGAGAAGAATATCGAGACATTGAAAGGTAAACTCACCGATCTGCAGAAAGATTCTGCGATGGTGAACGAAGAGGTTGATGCAGAAGAGATTGCCGAGGTGGTCTCACGCTGGACCGGGATTCCGGTTAGCAGGATGCTCCAGAGCGAGAAGCAGAAGCTTCTCACCCTTGAATCAGAACTGCATAAACGCGTTGTCGGTCAGGATGAGGCGATCGGTGCTGTCTCTGATGCTATCCGCAGGAGCCGTGCAGGTCTTCAGGATACGAAACGTCCGATAGGCTCTTTCATCTTTCTTGGCACAACCGGTGTCGGGAAGACAGAACTTGCCAAAGCTCTCGCAGAGTTTCTCTTCAACAATGAGAACAGTATGGTTCGCATTGACATGTCTGAGTACCAGGAGCGTCATACCGTCTCGAGGCTTGTCGGAGCGCCGCCTGGTTATGTAGGTTATGAGGAGAGCGGTCAGCTGACCGAAGCAGTGAGGAGAAAGCCATACTCAGTAGTCCTACTAGATGAGATTGAGAAAGCCCATCCAGATGTTTTCAATATCCTGCTCCAGGTTCTTGATGATGGCCGTCTCACAGACAACAAAGGTCGAACTGTTGACTTCAAAAATACCATCATTATAATGACCTCAAACATCGGGTCTCACATCATCCAGGAAAATCTAGAGCATGTCACTGATCTGAACCGGGAGGAAATATTTGACAGGACCAGAGAACAGATCATGGATCTCCTGAAAAAGATAATCAGACCCGAGTTTCTTAATCGGATCGATGAAGTCATCATGTTCAAACCCCTTACCAGGGACGAGATCGAGACTGTAGTGAAACTACAGATTGGGCTTATCCAGAAGATGTTGGAGAAGAATGATGTCAGATTTGTAGCAACTGATCAGGCGGTCAGGTTTATTGCAGACCGCGGTTTTGATCCACAGTTTGGGGCCAGACCTATCAAACGAATAATTCAGAAGAATCTGCTTAACGAACTCTCTAAAATGATCCTGGAAGGAAGAGTGACAAAGGAGAAGGAGATCGTGGTTGATGAAAAGAACGGATCTCTGGTCTTCTCAAATAATTAAAAGCATGCTTTCTCGTTTTTTGAGATTCGGATGAGAATCACTCCAATAGAATTGGAGACAAATTCATCAAGCTTTTCTATTTTTTTTAAAAAGTTCTCTGAAACAATAGAATGATTCAGAAAAAGTGCCCAAAAATTTTTAAACCATTTATTCATACAATAAAATATTCATGATGTTATTTGATGGGGAAGAAATGGTCTGAACTCTTTGGAGTTGAGATCTTTCCGAAGTTATACACAGTACGTCATGATATATGGGGGAATTAATGGCAATTAAAGCCACGTCAAAGAAATCAGCGGCAAAAAAGCCGGTAAAACCTGCTGTTAAACCGAAGAAGACCAGTCAGGTTAAATCCAGAGTGACTGCAAAGAAGACAGATCTGCCGACTGCTGCAGTTATGAGGCTCGCAAAAGCAAATGGAGCCGAAAGGGTTGGAGCAGATGGGGCCGCCTCAATTCTGGCGTTTGCAGAAGAATACATTGCAAAACTTGTCAGGGAAGCTACAAAAATTGCCTCTGATGCAGGACGAAAAACTCTCAAAGGGGAAGATGTCGAGAACGCATCTCAAACCATCTAACTCTTTTGTTTTATCATCTATTCATCTTCGTCTCTACTTCGTTCTTCAGACAGGTCAGATTTCCTCATGAGTTAACACGGTTTTGGCAATAAAAAACAGAACCTGCATATAGTACAATCCATTTTATAAATGCTGGATGTGAAGAATTATTCAATCTAACATATGACACAGTCTCCCCTTTCAATCCTTTACGTCGATGATGAACCATTGTTGCGAGTTGCGACTACAGAATACCTGAAAAAATACCAGATGATTGTGGATACAGCATCATCCGGCCCGGAAGCACTTATCTTAATTGAGAAAAACCGGTACGATGCGATAGTTTCTGATTATCAGATGCCAGGTATGAACGGGATAGAACTCTTGCGGACAATCAGGAGCAGATCTGATATACCGTTCATTCTCTTCACAGGAAGGGGTAGAGAAGATGTTGTCATTGAAGCAATTGAGAATGGAGCCGACTTTTTTCTTCAGAAAGGAGGTCGTCCTACTCCACAATTCACCGAACTTACTCATAAGGTCAGAACTGCTGTTCAACGAAGAAGGGATGCCACACTACTTTCTGAAAATGAACTGAAATTCAAGTTGCTTATTCAGAATTCATCGGATATTATCAGAATTCTTAATAAAGATGGAGTTATCGTCTTTGATTCTCCTTCCTCATCACAGATTCTGGGATACCCGGAAGGATATTTTATCGGACGTAGGGCCTTTGATTTCATTCATTACGATGATCAGAAATATGTCATTTCAGATTTCCAGGATGTTCTGAATATGACCAATACTCATACCCCGACTGAGTACAGGATTCGGAAGGCAGATGGGAGTTATCTCTTTGTCGAATCGATAGGATCAAATCTCCTGGGTGTTGCAGGTATCGATGGAATAATCACCACTACTCACTCAGTTCAGAATCTGAAGACGGCCGAATATGAGATCAGGAAGATGGCTGACGATCTCTCTTCTGCATATGAGGAACTAGCAAAAAGTGAAGAGGAACTCAGGCAAAATTACCATATCCTAAAAGTCCGTGAAGAAGCCCTTGCAAAGAGTGAAGAGCGTTTCAGAAGTATGGCCGAGCGGTCATCTGATCTGATTATTCTTCTTGATACCAAGTTTTCTCCTTCATATGTATCTCCATCATCCAGGTTGATCACCGGTTATGATCCTGAGGAACTGATAGATCTGAAAGATCTATTCTCCAGGGTACTGTTTTTAGAGAGTTCTGATGACTTTATGGCCGGTGTAAAAAAGGCATCTCATGGCGAACCTGTAGAGAATCTGGAACTACAGATCCAGAAAAAAGATAGAAATTTGGGCTATGTAAGTCTGAATATCGTACCTTCATTTGTAGATGATGTTCTTACCGGAGTTCAAATCTCTATCAGAGATATTACCCGTGCCAAACAATCAGAACTACAACTCCGGGAAAGTGAAGAGAAGTTCAGAACCCTGGTTGAATACTCGCTGGATGGCACACTGATTCTTGATCCAATAGGTAACATAAGATTTGCATCAACTGCTGCTGCAGAGATGGTTGGAGCTGACCACCCTGATGAGATCATCGGAAAGATAAACGTCATGGAGTTAGTTGCTCCTGAGTCTATTGATGATGTAATAAATGATTTTAAGAACGTCGCAAGCGGTATTGATGGATATATTGCACGGTACAAGATCATAACGATGAAGCAGGAGATTCGATGGTTTGAGAGTGTCGGAAAAACTATCTTCTTTCAGAATCTACCGTCAATTCTCATCTCTATACGTGATATCACTTCAAAAAAGCAGACTGAAGATGCACTGCAGAGGGCGTCAGATGATATGGAGCAGATTATCAGGAACATGAGTTCTGCTTTCATCATATGGGAGTCTGTTTTTGATGAGATGGGTACTTTTGTCAGCTTCAGATTTGGGTACTTTAATGATGCCTATGCAGAGATCACCGCTTTGAATCTGGAAGAAGTCAGAGGAAAAGATATCTTTGAAGTATGGCCCGGAACCGATCAGAGTTGGGTGAATATCTACAGGTCTGTGGCAACAACCGGGATTCCCCGAGTTTTTGAGAAGTACCATGAACCCACCAGACGATGGTATCACTGCAATGCGTACCGTCCATCTGATTCTCCGGAGCGTGTCTGTGTTATCTTTAGTGATATTACAGAGCAGAGGGCTGATAAGTCAGCATTTGAAGCACTGGTACGGAGTATGGTCGAGAGCACCGGTATCGAATCACTTTCTCTTATCACTGACACCATCAGTTCCTGGCTTGATGCAGATTGCGTCCTGATCGGTGAAGTTCAGCAGGATATAGATAGTGTACATGTTTTAGCAATGCATCTTGACAGGATGCCGGTCCAAGATTTCAGATATACATTCAAAGGGTCTCCTTGTGAAAGTGTTATCAAAAATGGCTTCAGTGTCTATCCGGATGAAGTTGCCTCGCATTTTCCCGATGATAAGGATCTCACAGATCTCAATATTAAAGGCTATCTTGGTACACCCTTGTATAATTCAGCAGGTGAAGCTTTTGGAATCCTCTGCATTTTATTCAGGAAACCTATTACGGTCTCTGACTCTCTACGGGAGATTATTGATATCATTGCCGTAAAAGCAGCAGCAGAGATAGAACGTGCCCATATTGAGCAGGAACTTGTGACAAGTAAAAATCTGCTCAACGAAGCAATGAGTATGGCAAAACTTGCAGTATGGGAGTATGATTCAGAAACAAACCGCTTCACCTTCAATGATCGGTTTTATGTATTATATGGAACAACTGCAGAGCGCGAAGGCGGATACCAAATGACTGCAGATCGATATGTCCGCGAGTTTGTCCATCCCAATGATTTTGAGCTTGTCAGGAGTGAAGTTGGAAAAGTGATGGATACTACAAATCCTTCATATATATCACATCTTGAACACCGGATTATTCGGAGAGATGGCTCTACTCGATCTATATCTGTCAGAGTTGCGGTCACAAGAGATTCATCAGGAAAACCCATCAAGACACATGGCGTAAACCAGGACATCACTGAACGCAAAGAGGCTGAAGAAAGGACGCAGAGGGCTAACAAGCAGCTTAATCTCCTTACAAACATCACCAGACATGATATCCTCAATAATGTTTCGATAGGCCACATTTACCTTGATTCTTTCCTTGAATCATGTACTGATCCAGTACTTAGTGATAATCTGGAGAAAGTTCGACATTCAATCGAAGCAATCCAGTCACAGATAGAATTTACCAGGATTTATCAGGATCTCGGTTCTCATGAGCCACAATGGATCAGGCTAATGAAAACTATTCCATTTTCATCTGTTCCTGATTCGGTCACCCTTACTGCTAATATCAAAGAAGTTTCTGTCTTTGCCAATCCCATGTTGAGTGCAGTCTTCTTAAATCTTCTGGATAATTCGATCAGACATGGTGAGAGGGTAACCAGAATCAGAGTCATGACATATGAATTTGAAAATAATCTGATTATACAATGGGAAGATAACGGAATCGGAATCGTCACTGAAGATAAGGAAAAGATCTTTAAACGGGGGTTTGGAAAGAATACTGGTATTGGATTATTTCTTGTCCGGGAAATTCTTGCATTTACTTCAATTACTATCAGAGAGATCGGGGAAACTGGCAGGGGTGCACGGTTTGAAATAATCGTGCCCTCGGGGTCATTCCGAAGAACTGAAGAGGAGTAACCGTATTGGAGAGAGATCCATAATGATCAACCATTGAGACGAGAAAACCCATATCCGATCAACACAGGTATGTACTGGGAATCGTATGAAGAACCACATTATTATCAGTGCAGTACTGCTTGTCATGGCAGTTTTCATCGCCGGAGTCTCAGCAGAAACTGTAGAGGATTATATGGCAAAGGGTGCTGCTTTTGATAACCAGCAGCGGTACACCCAGGCAATTGACTCTTACGATCTCGCACTTCAACTGAACGCCTCCAATCTCAATGCACAATTTAGCAAATCACTTGATCTTTACAAGGCAAAACGTCTTTCTGAATCACTGGTTAATTTTAAGAAGACCACAGACCTTGATCCCAAGAATGCAACTGCATGGTATTACCAGGGCAAGATCAACGAGGAACTGGGCAACAAGGATGATGCCCTTGATGCAAACAATAAAGCCCGGATGCTCGGGTACATTGTATAACCCCCATATCTTTTTTGGATCAATCAGATAATAAGATCTAAAATTACAAGTTCTGGTCACAATGACCAGTATTTTTCTGAAGTAATCATTTATATCGATCCTGCCTGTGGCCCCCACTAGGGCACGGCCGGGGTTTTTACCAGTCAGGTTGATTGAAACCTAACACGGGGTAGACATTAAAAAGGGATTTAATTTCTGAAGCTATGAATTGGAGCAGGAATCCTTCCACCACGATTGATGAAATCACTACATCCGAACTTATTTACCTGCTGGACCGGTGCATGCCCCAGAAGACCGCCGAACTCTACCATCTCACCGACATCTTTTCCAATCACCGGGATTAACCGTACAGCGGTAGTTTTCTGGTTGATCATACCGATTGCCGCTTCATCAGCGATTATCCCGGATATTGTTGAAGCAGGTGTAGATCCAGGGATTGCAATCATATCAAGTCCGACAGAGCATACACAGGTCATTGCTTCCAGCTTTTCAAGTGTCAGGGCACCTCGGTTTACGGCATCTATCATCCCCTGATCCTCGCTTACCGGAATAAACGCCCCACTGAGACCTCCGACAAATGAACTTGCCATGACTCCTCCTTTCTTCACCTGATCATTTAGAAGGGCAAGAGCGGCAGTCGTTCCAGGTGCACCGACTGATTCAAGTCCCATCTCCTCAAGGATCTCTGCTACACTATCCCCAACCGAGGGTGTCGGTGCAAGAGAGAGATCGATTATACCGAACGGGATACCGAGCCGTTCTGAAGCAGCCTGTGCTACGAGCTGGCCTGCACGGGTGACCTTGAAGGCCGTCTTCTTGACAGTCTCACAAAGGACCTCGAAGTCTTCACCTCTGACTCCTTCAAGTGCATGCTTGACCACCCCCGGTCCGCTGACACCGACGTTAATGACCGCATCGGCCTCTGAAATACCATGAAATGATCCGGCCATGAATGGATTATCATCCGGAGCATTGCAGAAGATAACAAGTTTTGTACATCCAAATGAATTATTATCTTTAGTAGCCTCTGCTGTCTCCTTTACGATGGTGCCCATGAGTTTTACTGCATCCATATTGATACCGGTCTTTGTCGACCCGATATTTACTGAACTGCAGACCCTTTCAGTATGAGCTAAGGCCATTGGGATGGAACGGATAAGATTCTCATCTGTCGTTGTCATCCCCTTCGATACAATAGCAGAATAGCCCCCAAGAAAGTTTACGCCCATATCAAGAGCAGCCTTATCCAGGGTTTTTGCTACTGAAATAAAATCACCCGTCGATTTGCACGCCTGACCTGCTATTAGTGCAATCGGTGTTACTGAAATCCTGGTATTTACTATTGGTATTCCATACTCACGCTCGATCTCTTTTCCGGTAGAGACAAGGTTTTTTGCCAACCGGGTTATTTTTGAATATATTTTCTGGTTTAAGGCCTTAAGATCTGAATCAGCGCAGTCGAGAAGACTGATGCCAAGCGTGATGGTTCTCACATCAAGCTTCTCCTGCTCAATCATTTTGTTGGTCTCATTGACCTCAAGAATATTTATCATAAGAATCCGTCAGATTCGATGCATCTTCGTAAAAATATCTTCACGCTGACACCTGATTTTAACCCCTATCTCGTCGCCGAGTCTTTCCAGGTCTGTTAGCATTTCAGAATACGGTTTTTGTAAGTGGTCGGTATCAACGATCATCATCATATTGAAGTAACCCTGTACGATCGTCTGTGATATATCCTCGACATTGACCTGGTTACTGGCAAGATATGTGCAGACCTTTGCAATGATGCCGACTGTATCCCTGCCGAGTACGGTGATTATTGTTTTTGTCATATGAATGAATAGTCCTGAAATAGTATTGGTGCTTACAGAAATTATACCTGATACAAAAGAATCGTTACGATTTGGTTATCTTGCAAGTTTTTTTCAGATCGATATCTATTGGAATTCTATTCTTTTTTTGCTATAGGTACGCGATCTGGCAGGAAAAAAAGCGAGAGCAATATTATTACCTGAATTGCGCCCAAAAAATGATTATATCTATTTATGGAAGGCCGGTTGATGCCTTCAGATAGTGATAGCCCGCAAAGAAGAGCATGAATGCCAGAACTACGACAAGTGCCCAGACCAGTCTCATCATCCGGTCTTTGGGATCCATTTCACCATATCTGCCAGACCGCGATCTTCTGGTATCATTAACCTGAGATCCTCCATCAATCTCTGCACCACATTTCGGGCAAAATCGAGTCGAATCGCCTAATTTTTCACCACAACTTGGACAATACATGCTATCTATGAATAGTATAGGTTAAGAAATTTAATAATTCATGGGATTGGTCTCCTGTCGGCTTGTGGAACGCTATAGGATCTGCTAGTTTTATTCATGTACATGGGAACTCACAAAATAATTGGAATTTATGGATTGTATAGTATAATCAATATCAGACACAACAGGAGTTTCATATAATAACATTATCACGAGCATGTTGAGGGGGTAACCCCCCTGAATTGTAGGAAGAATGAGTTGTAGGATTACTCTTTGAGTGAGTTATGCATTTTTCTTTGCTAAACTCCTACTCCTGTCATCTGGAAGATGACGGTGTGATGAATAGTAGTAGCACTCCCCAACATATATAATTAACGAAGTAGCCATCGACATTTCACGAACACTATGGAAATATGACAACTCATTCTCTACCATTTTATCTATTGATATCACGATAACTTATCATTCGGACATAATTCTTATGAATCTGATATGCTATACCAAGGCATTAATTCTATTTCACAGGTAAATTACCCATCTCATATTCCTTTTTCTTGCTCCCTTTTTATTCCATGATCAGGCTGGACTTTCTCCAGAGATCTCCTTATACTTGATACTTATTTTGCTCTTCACCGATCAATATCTATAAGGTACACATGGCATATGTCCACCGGATAGAGATCCGTTATAAGGCAGACCCCCGCCTTACAGTCAGAACCGACCGGATTCGTTCACTTGGGATCCCAATCGAAGAACTCCATCTCGTCGATGTTTACACCATCTCCACGAACTCAAAAGATTTCACCCCTGAAGAACTGAAAGAGATCGGACTGCAACTGAGTAACCCGGTGGTACAGAAATTTACGGTGGACGAAGGCACTCAGGCATACTTTGACACAGCTATCGAGATCGGGTTCCTTCCCGGTGTGACAGATAATGTGGGCACAACTGCACGGCAAACCATCGAAGATTTTACTAAAAGAAAATTCGAACCAGGTGAAGCAGTATTCTCCTCGCATCTGTATTTTGTGTGTGGAAAACTTTCTTCCGATACGCTAAAGGTGCTGGCCGCAACACTCTCAAACCCGCTTGTGAACCGTGTACATATTAAATCCCGGCAGGAGTATGGAACGAGTGGCATGGATCGTGTGGTTCCACTTGTTGAACTCCATGAACTTCCGACGGCTGAACCGGTTGATCTCAACCTTGATGATCAGGACCTCATCCGTATCGGGAAAGAAGGGATTATTGATCCAGTTACCGGTCAGCGAAGAGGACCGCTAGCCCTGGACCTGGCACAACTCCATGCAATCCGGGATTACTTTGATGGAAAAGAAAGAAGACCAACAGATGTTGAGATAGAGTCTCTTGCCCAGACCTGGAGTGAACACTGTAAACACACGATCTTTGCCTCAGCACTGGACGATGATGTACCAAAAGGCCTGTATAAGACATTCATCCAGGCTGCTACCAATAAGATCCGGACAGAAAGAGGGGATAAAGACATCTGCCTGAGTGTCTTTTCAGACAACTCGGGTGCAATAATCTTTGACGAGAAGTATCTCGTCACTCATAAAGTTGAGACCCATAACTCCCCGTCAGCACTTGATCCCTTTGGTGGTGCCCTCACCGGTATAGTTGGAGTGAACAGAGACACCATCGGATTCGGACTTGGGGCAAAGCCTTGTATCAACATATATGGGTTCTGTGTCGGTGACCCTGAAACCAGCCCGGTTCTCTTCCGTGGCAAAGACCAGTCGAATCCGATTCTGTCTCCACGCCGTATCCTTGATGGAGTTGTAGCAGGAGTTGGTGTGGGCGGGAACTGTTCTGGAATTCCTACTCCGCAGGGCTTTGTATGGTTTGACGAACGTTATTGTGGCAAACCACTGGTCTTTGCCGGCACTGTCGGCCTCATGCCCCGGGAAGACGGAGAACGAAAGCTCTACGAGAAACAGGCTCGTCCTGGAGATCTCATCGTCGTGATCGGTGGCAGGGTCGGGAAGGATGGAATTCATGGTGCAACCTTCTCATCTGAAGCCTTGGATCCCGGGAGTCCGGTGACTGCTGTTCAGATCGGAGATCCGATAACCCAGAAGAAGGTATCAGATGTAATCGTCAAAGAAGCCCGTGATAAAGGGCTGTATACCAGTATTACTGACAACGGTGCCGGGGGGATATCCTGTTCAGTAGCAGAGATGGCAAAAGAGTGTAACGGATGTCATATCTGTCTTGATAAAGTTCCTTTAAAATATCCGGGTATGGCACCGTGGGAGATCTGGATCTCTGAATCACAGGAGCGGATGACGCTTGCAGTACCGCCAGAAAAGATCGATGAGCTCATGGATCTTCTTTACCGCAGAGAGGTTGAAGGAACGGTTATCGGAACATTTACTGATACGGGACGCTGTGTTGTCGAGTTCAACGGTTCTGTTGTGATGGATATCGAGCTCGCATTCCTTCATGATGGCCTTCCTGCAAAACATCTCATTACAGTCAGATCATCACCGGATGCCGGTGGATTAGAACCAGGATGCCCGGAGAATCTCGGTGACACCCTGAAAGCGATGCTTCAGCGAAAGAACATCTGCTCAAAGGAGTTTATCTCGATACAGTATGATCACACCGTGCAGGGAGGACATGTTCTTGGACCGGTCCAGGGAGTCGGCAGAGTTCAGGGTATGGCTACCCTGACAAAAGTGGTTGCTTCTTCGAAAAAAGGTGTCGGCCTTTCCCAGGGGCTTTTCCCATCGTACTCAGAGATCGACTCGTATTGCATGGCTATTGCTTCTATTGATACTGCCATACGAGGGCTAATCGCCATCGGTGTTCCGCTAGAGAATATTGCGATTCTTGACAACTTCTGCTGGTGTTCATCAGATGAACCTGAACGACTTGATCAGTTGAAAGCCGCTGCACAGGGATGTTATGATGGAGCAACCGGATTTATGACTCCGTTCATCTCCGGAAAAGACAGCATGTTCAACGATTTCTCAGGGTTTGATGCCGAAAACAACCGGGTCCGTGTCTCTGTTCCTCCAACCCTGCTGATATCGTCTATCGGAGTTCATCCTGATGTGACAAAGGCAGTCTCAATGGATATAAAGATAGAAGGAGATCTGGTCTATCTTATTGGAGAGACTGCAGAAGAACTTGGAGGTTCAGAATATTTTGCACACCTCTGTGCAGATGGAATTGGCACGATTCCGCAGATTGAGATCCCGGCAATGAAAGCCCGTTATGAAAAACTGACATCTGCCATTCTCCATGACCTTGTCGCTTCAGCTTATCCGGTTACACATGGTGGTCTTGCTGTAGCCCTTGCTAAAATTTCAATGGCCGGGAGACTTGGAATGGATATTAGCATTCCAGGGGGAATAAGAGCAGACTACCTGCTCTATTCAGAGACACTTGGGAGGTTTGTTGTCACAATCGCACCTGACAATAAACGAGCCTTCGAACGCGCAATGGGTTCTGATGCAACCCTGATCGGACGGGTAACCGGAAAGAACCTCCAGATTTCTGGAAAAACAATGCTGCTATCAATACCGGTCAGCGAACTTGAACAAGCATACAAGAAACCGTTCGGAGGATACTAAATGACTCCTGCTACATACCACGCTCGGGCAGATTCACCGGTCGATATGATCCAGGACAAGGCACTCATCATGAGCGGGTACGGGATCAATTCAGAGATGGAGACTCAAGAGGTTCTGGCCCGTGCAGGTATGGATTCTGATATCGTACACATCAACGATCTTATCGATCGAAAGAGAGTGCTGTCAGATTACCGGCTCCTTGTATTTCCCGGAGGATTTTCGTACGGTGATGATACAGGTGCGGGAAATGCCTATGCAAACCGGGTCAGAAACAATCTCTGGAATGATCTCACAGAATTTCTCGAAGGAGAAAACCTTGTGCTTGGAATCTGTAACGGATTTCAAATCTTGGCAAATCTTGGACTCGTACCAGCATTCGACAAACAGCTCATACGTGATATCGCCCTGATGCCAAACCGCAAGGGTGTGCTCGAATGCCGGTATGTCACTATCAAACCTGCTGCTGAAAATATCTGGACCAAGGGTATTGAAAAGATAGTCTGCCCGGTATCTCATGGGGAGGGGAATTTTTCATGCTCAAAAGAGACTCTTGCAAAACTTCAGATCCAGAAGATGATCGCATTCACCTACTGTAAAGAGGATTTGAAGTCTGCAAACGGAGAATATCCATTCAACCCCAACGGCTCAGTCGCTGATATCGCCGGAATCACTTCTGCAGACGGAAAAGTGTTGGCTATGATGCCACATCCTGAACGTGCAATGGAGTTTGTCAACACATATGACTGGACTCTGCAGAAAGAGAAGATGAAACGGCAGGGAATTCATATTCCTGATGAATCACTAAATATGAAATTATTCAAAAATATCGTAGGATATTTCAGGTAAACATTGAGATACCCCGATCATGATTGTATTCTACAGGGGATAGAATATCTGATTATTTCTACAATCCCTTTTTGATTTGGTAAGTTCACACAGATAACATCCTTTTATATCCGGTTTAGTGCAATATCCGGGTTTCCTTGTGACAAACCAACTATGAACATCAGATAAGGATTTGATATTTATTTGACCTGACCCGACAAGACAGCATCCTTTTTTGTCCAGTGCCCATATCGGATACCTTTCCAATCCGGTAGGGATAGGTTCTGTTGGAAGTCGTGACAACTCAACCAGGTCCTGTAGCCGTTCAGGGTGTCCGGCCTTCTCGATGTCTGACAGGGTTGCATAGAGTGTGGATATCTTTTCATGATCCCAGTTCTTTAAATTGGTTTTTAACCGTTCTAAGATCTGTTTGATCGCTTCGCTTTTCGTCAATGGTTTTTTACCATTATCCCAGATGACATCACCATTTTCATCAACTTGTATTGCTGATGCCGTGAGTATGTGCAACTGAGGCAGATCTGTTATTTTTACCCCCATAATTATTCTTCAAACATCAATTACCAGAGTTATATTGCGGGTTCTGCTAGAAAATTGTACTCATAAAAATATCAAGATTGATTGGATCCATTATGGTTGGACTATGTAATTATTTTGTAATCTCCCTTACAATCATTAAATCCGGGTATATCATGTTCAATCCAAAGAAAAATCCTGTCCACCAGATCCTGGTCATATGCAGGGATTGCATAGGATGCTGATAGTGTCATGATATCATCAAAAGTTGAAAGGATAAAGAAGAATCCTGGTGGCTGAAAGAATCCCGGAAGAAAGTAGGCGTTCCGGACGGACAGGCTGCCGGGACCGATCTGGCCATGGGTGAATATTCCAGTATTTGAGAATATGGTTGTTTTCCTTCCTGCATTACTGATGTTCTTCCATGCTGCATCAATTATTTTTCTGGCCGCATCGTATCCTGTATCTGCCAAGGTTTCCGCTTCAACTGCCTCCTTAATACCCGGGTTTTGAGATTTTATCCTGTTCATAATGATATTGACCCGTTTCCCGGTTTCTTCAAGCGATTCACCGGGTTGTACTGGTATCTGTACTTCAAAAGCTGTAGATACATTCAGTAATGAACGTTCTGGGATAACAGGAAGATATCTGCGAAGATCGATGGTCGTATACATCGGCACCGATATTTCAGATCTCGCACAGGTAGCGGAAAATATCGCCCGGGACAGAACTGCAATCATGAGATCATTCACCGTAATCCCCCAACGCTTCCGGGTATCATGGATTATTGATGCCCGGCTTTGGTCAAAGGTCAGAATGGAATATTGAAAATTATCTGCATGAAGAGACTGAAGCGGTATGGTTATCGGGGAACACCATCCAATATCCCCGTTATGAGAATCTCTCTCCACTGGTTGAGTGATGGAAGAAAACCGAGGCAATTCCCTTGATCTGATCGCAGACACGGAGATCTCACTCATGGGTCCTGACTGATATTCTTCATATAACCTCATGATAAGTCCGGAAAAATCTTTGAGACCCCGGGCATCCATAACGATATGATGGACAGTAATGACAAGTATGCCTCGGGTTTTATCAGAATTTTCAATTATTACGATAGTAAACAGGATTCCACGGTCTGGATCCAAAGGATACGAAAGAGCGTGATGGAGCAGATTGGCAGGATTTGAGGAGGATAATCGATGGATATGATTGTTGATACAAAAATCAGAACACTCCTGCCAGAAGAGAGTATCCTGATCCCTGATTATCCTGCATCTCACTATTGGATGAGCAAGAGTTGCCCTATCCACTGCTTTATTCAGAATCTCATATCGTATTTTACTATCAAGGTCTATGACCAGATGGATAACCTGATATGAGAATGTGCAGAAGAGGTCTGTTGTAAGATCAAATGCATTTACCTGGTATCGTTCTTTTGAATCAGGCTGATGAGATGTATTGTACATTTCGTACAAATTATGAATTATTAGAAGTCATTACTCAGTTCTCCTTGTATTTGTTGGATCTCAGGACGATTTGATGAGCAGATCTACGGGGATACATTATACAAACTATTATATTTTTAACCTTTCTGCTAATAGTAGAGTACAGAAATGACATCAGAAGAGCTAGATGAGAAACACTATGTTGAATACTTCTTAAGTGGTACAAATTATTTCTTCATCGCATTTGAACTTGTTTTATCATTTATCCTTGTGATAAACCTAATTGTCCTGTGCAGGGAACTGTTGAACTATTTCCATATATTATTCGATGATATGAATGCCGAGGATCTTCCTTTAACTATTATCAAAAATAATTTTTCAGTCATCGAACTGATAATGGCAAGTATTATCATCTATTTCTTAATGATGGGAATATATGAGATTTTTATTAAGGACAGGTTTACTTATCGCTTTTGGGTAGATAAAAACTATAAAGAGATCAATCTGGCGAAATTTAAAAAGTATCTAAGCGGGCCGTTTTTATTATCAGTCAGTTCCACAGTCGTCATTATTCTGTTAAGTTCGATCATCGAATTATACCAGATTGGAAAAGGCAGTATACCTTTGGATTCTGCTAATGCAATTGAAGCAGGACTTGTGCAAATAACCGGAATATTAGTAATATCTATAGCATTACTTTGTCTGGGTAAATTTATGCTGATTGAGAAGGATTTCGAATAAATTCAAATATTTTACTGGATCTGTGGAGAAGCAATAGGTCTTCAACTTATAAGTCCGGTCCGATGATATAACCAGATTAAATATTTTTCAGATGGTTGCTGTACATATCAAAAAAGGTTGAAATTTCCTGGAATCTAATTACCAGCCGTACCAGTAATAGTACCAGTAATTGTACCAATAATTGTTCCAGTAGTAGTTGAAATAGTCCCAGTAATAATTCCACCAATAATAGTTGTCATAACAGTAGTAGCAGTACCCATTATCTGCTGCTACTGATGGAATTCCAACTGATAATCCACCCATAGCAAGTAGAACTATAACTACAAATAAAACCTTTTTCTTCTCCATAATCTGATATTAAACAATGTACTATGATAAAGGTTGTTATGAACAATCGATAGGTTGGGCATATTTTAAAAAATGATTATGTTAATATTTTATTTATACGATAATTATATTAAAATATAGCATATTATCTTTTGAAATTCTGTTTAATTGAATAATTATAAATTTTTAATTTTGCGTGCTTCATTGGGATATGGTTTACACTTTTTCAGAAAAGAGATTGAGGGAGTTACTCAATAAGGCTATTTTCCAACTGAAGACCTTCTTGTTACTCAGTTATACATATTGTATTGAAGAGAAAGATTAAATAAACCATTGAACTTATCACGTATATTGTGTTCCCTTTTCAGATATTAGATCCCGACTTATAAGATTCTTATTTTCCTTTGAATCCCATTTTCATGAGATTACGTTTCTCTATCAATTCCGTATCACAACAACTTTCAGCAGATTGATGGTTTGATTGTCAGGGAGTAATGAACTGTACATAGATCAAATTGTATCACATTCATACTCCGGATGCAAATAATTTTTTGATACCTTTCAGTTTGAATCCTTTGATTTTTGCTTCAAATCGACAGTTAAGGATACTTCGGCAGTCATATATAATTTCTTTCCTCATATTGAGTATGTTTTTAAAACCCGCCATATTTCTAATATTATCATTTTGTCTCATACTTACTCTTATAATTCCTGTAATTGCTGATGAACCGACATCTTCTTTAAAGGGTCTAACCTGGGTAACTGAAGAGTATCCTCCATTCAACTTTCATGACAATGGTACTCCATCTGGTCTTATGGTAGACCTGATTTCAGCCATATCTCGAAAAGCAGGCGATGAGATTCCATCTGATTCATTCATCTTCCTTCCCTGGAATGAAGCATATCAGAAGGCATGTAATAACTCAGGTACTGTAATCTTTGCGATAGCCAAAACACCGGACCGCGAGAATCTCTTCAAATGGGTCGGACCGGTTCTTTCCTACAACATCTCTCTGTATTCCCAGAGAGGAAAAAATATCATCATTACCAATAATGACCAACTATCGAAGTACAAGATCGGATCTGTCGCTGATGATGTGGCGATCGATGATCTGATTCAGGCCGGAATTAAAAAGGAGGATATCATCACTGATACCGATCCCCGGGTTCTTGTTCATGATCTTGAGGATGGAACAATCGACCTCTTTGCATATGGAGACCTTGCAGCAAATTATTACATCAAAAATGTAACTGGAAATTCAGCATATTACAAATTATCAGGTCGTATTGGGTCAGTTCCAATCTATATCGGGTTTAATAAGAATTCATCTGATACTCTGGTTGAGAAATTCAATAATACATTTGAAGAGTTAAAAAAGACTCCAATAGATGGTGGTATGAGTGATCTGGATCAGATTGTTTCATCCTGGATGCTTGGTGACGGACTTTCTCATACTACATATCTCACTGAGGGATATTACCCATACACATTCATAGAAAACGGTACTCCAAAAGGTATATCAATAGATATTCTTCGAAGTATTGCATCACAGTATGGTGCAGAGATTCCTGATGATCATTTCAACTTCGGCCCCTGGGAGGACGTATATAAGAAGACTATGACCCAGAATGGCACTGCTCTTGCTATCCTTGGCCGGTCACCGGATCGAGAGGATTTATTCAAATGGGCCGGAGCGGTTGACCATACACCAGTTGTTATCTTCACGCTTCGCGATTCTGCTGAAAAGTTCAGAAATGTCAGCCCGTCAGAGATGAAGATAGCAACCATAACTGATGATATTGCAGCAACAACACTTGTGAAGGCCGGTGGGAAGGATATTGTGTACTCAAGCCAGCCTGAAGAACAGATTCAGATGCTTGAAAACGGTTCTGTAGACGGCTGGGCTTATGCACTCCTTCCAGGTCGCCAACTGGTAAGTCAGTACGCGACAAATGCATCTGACATAGTTCCAGTCCAGACCTTGAAGAATTATGATTTCTATATTGCATTTAATCGAAATGCTTCATCACAAATTGTTAGTTCACTACAGGATTCAATGGATCTTCTCAGGTCTGAAAAGGACACAAACGGGGTTAGTATGTATGACCAGATCCTGTACCGGTATACGCATCCTGCCTTTTCCGATTCAAATCTGACAGTTCAGGAAGTAATCGATCTGGTGAACCAGACCGTTGCAGATCTTGGCCGGGATGCCCCGGAAACCATCAAGAATATCAATTCAGGTCAGCATCCATACAAAGATGCAGAAAAACCAGAGCTCTATGTCTTTGTATATGACCCTGATGTGAACATGATCGCCCATGCCGATAACGCCAGAATGGTCGGAATAAACTATCACAACAAGGTGGATGTTGCCGGGGTTCCTTTCAGGGACCAGCTTGTCCAGACAGCCCTTAAAAACGGAACCAGTTGGGTGGATTATATCTATAGTAGCCCTGCTGAAACGGGTCTGTTCTGGAAGACTACCATGAGCCAGGTTGCAACCGGCAGTGATACAAAGACGTATATTGTCTGTTCCGGGATGTACAAAACCCAATGAACAGACCGATTAATGATGCTAATCTGTGAATTATCCTACATTCACCTTTCTTCAACTTTTAGTTTATAGTACCTGATCGATGAACATACTCTAAATTATTTATTATCAGAATTTATTTTAAAAATCCGACAATAACAGGTTTTTAAATTCTATCTTTCTCATTTCATCCCTGTTAATGCATACGGATGAATTTATCCACCCGCACACCCTAGGTAAATTAGTTGATCATTTATGGCGGTGTATGAACCAATAACAAAGGTGAACCTCGAACGTATAACAAACGGAGTATTCGGGTTTACAATGACACTGCTTGCCAAGGATATTATCACCCCTGATCAATACGCAAAAGCAGCATCCATCACCGTAGATCAGTTTTTTAACAACACAATCCTTTCAATTCTCGACTTTACAGGGGTATTTATTCTACTTGCAATGTTCTGGATGCTTTTTTTCCAGATGTTTCACCGAATGAAGACGTATGATTACCATTTTATCCACGTGCATATGCTGGCTCTGATGGCCGTCGTACTGATTCCATTCTCCTCGCAATTTAGTAATCTTGCAGACACCTTGACTTTTGCCGATTATTTCTTTCAGATCAATTTTCTGATGCTCGGTATAATCCTGGTTTATTTATGGAATTATGCCAGATCCAATCCGGAACTGCTTACACCGGAATTACCTAAAGAAGATGCTCAATTTCTCTTTCACAAGTGTTTTGTTCCGGTGATTGTTGCAATAATAGGGATTATCTGGATTACGATAGGTATCGAGTATTCCGAGATCATTTCATTCCTACCTTTCATTATTCTAGGAGTTTTTTTCAGGAATCCCCCGATAAAACAGGATTAATCGGTGATTGATGTAGGTTGACCCTGCCTTCACAACCATTATCACCTTGTATCTTTTCTTTTACTTATGTCTCATTGGTCAGTATGGGTCCTGGTACTAGTAATTATGCAAGTATTTTTGGGTGGAATTATCGCATATGCTAATAATCCTACGAGTTCTGATAAAAGCTTGTTTGCATCCAGTGAACAATCACAAACAGATAAAGACCATATCGCAGCCTCAAGTAACAAATTTTCATATAATTTGTTTTCAAATTTGAGTCACGATCCGCTTAGTGCAAATAAGAATCTATTCTTTTCTCCATTCTCTGTTTTTTCTGCCCTAGCGATAACATACGAGGGAGCACGCAATTCAACTGCAGAGGAGATGAGATCAGTCTTATATCTCCCCCAAAATGATGCAGCCAGAAGAGATGGATTTTTAGAGTTAAACTCCAGAGTTAATAGTCCGGGCACAGACTACAATCTTAAAAATGGTAATGCCCTCTGGGTTGAGAGAACATATCCCATTCTCGACGATTACCTGAATACATCCAGGACCTGGTATAATTTCAATGCCTCGAATCTTGATTTTAAATCCAATCCTTCAGGTTCAGCGGGAGAGATCAATACATGGGCTGAAGGAGAGACTGCACATAAGATACAGAAATTGGTTGATCCTGACACTCTCTCACCTGATACAAAACTGATAATCACCAACGTAATCTATTTCAAAGGATCCTGGGCATACCCGTTTGATAAAAATAAGATCGAGAATGATCTGTTCAACTTATCTGATGGGAGATCTGTCCCTGTAATGATGATGCATAATGGTCAAAACCATGTTGAATATAATTATATAGAAAATGAAGATGTACAGGTCCTGGAACTTCCATATGCCAATGGAAAAGAGAGGCATCTATCTATGGTTATTCTTCTCCCAAAATCTTCGAACATGACTGCAGCGGAGATGGCTCTTGATCCTGGTACATTTAGTCAATTACAAAAAGAAATGGTAAAGAAAAAGGTTCAGATATCTCTTCCAAAATTTACGATTCATGAACGCTATGACCTCTCTCAAGTACTCTCCTACTTGGGAATGTCTGATGCATTTTCTGATAAAGCTGACTTTTCAGGGATAGATGGAACTCATAATCTGTATATCAGCGATGTGGTTCATTCGTCCTATGTGGATGTCAACGAAGAAGGGACTGAAGCAGCTGCAGGAAGTGGTGTTGTCCCGGCAACACTATCGATAGAGAAGAATCCGGTTTTCAGGGCTGATCATCCTTTCATTTTTGTCATCAGAGATTCAGAAACTGGGGTTATTCTCTTTATCGGAAAAATGATGAATCCTGCTTCTTAAATCTTTATTTCATACATAAACCAATTTAATCTTTTTTTGAGAAAATGTTGGGTATCGCCAGATAATACCCCAAATACCCAATTTTTAAACCCATCAGGATTACTGTGAAGATTGAAATCAACCTTACCTGTGCAGTAGAGATAAATACATCTAAATTTCTATGCTCTCATATGAGGTACATGACAAGTTCCCATATTGTCATATTCATCATCATTATGGTGATGGGATGGCTGATCACTATCCCCTGTCTTTGTCAGGGAGTTAATACTGAAGATTCAGAGAGTAATGATACTATCGATTCTGGAGTGGTTGAATCATCTGCGACAACTATCCATGAAACATCGCAGAATTTATCAACCTAAAAGACCACATGGAAACCAGGGGTAACCTCTCTTTCTAACCTGACCCCTGAACAAAAGAAAAAAATAGACAGTCTTCTGAAACATTCGATAAATCAATCGGTTGTTTCGTCAACTACTCCAATCAAGGTTCCGGCAAACCTTCCGGAGTCTTTTGACTGGCGAAATAACAATGGTGACTGGACGACACCAGTTCATGATCAGGGTGAAGAATGTGGCAGTTGCTGGGCATATGCCGCTGTCAGCGTTCTGGAATCATACCTGAAGATAAAAAGCCATAATCCAAACCTTAAGGTCGGGCTTTCAGAACAGTATCTTATATCATGTGATAAAGAAGACAGCGGGTGTGATGGCGGTGACTTTGAGACCGCGATGCCATATCTTGTTGATTCACCCGGACCTGATGGTGTCGTTGGTGTGGTGTCAAGAGAAGAGTATCCCTATACTGAACTCCAGGACACCTGTAAGAATATATCAGGTATGAAGCGGTATCATGCTGATAAATGGGCACATGTAAATGCCACGTCTGACGAGGGCATTGAGAATTCAGTCCCCCCGGTGAATGAGTTAAAAGCGGCGATTTTCCTTAAAGGACCTATTGCGGTGGGAGTCCAGGATGATGATGACTTTGACGATTATTCTGGTGGAATATTCTATAGTGATGTAGCCTATGACGATACCAATCATACAGTAGTCCTGGTCGGGTGGGGCAATGAAGACGGAGAAGAATACTTCATTGGCAAGAACAGTGCCGGAACCAATTGGGGCGAAGACGGATGGTTCCGAATAGATGTCTACTCAAATCGAATTGGTGAAGGAGCCGTCTATCTTGATTCTGCCTGATAGAATCTCTTGAGTATCTTACAAAATCTGTTTTAAATTTTTTTTGACCTCTCAATTACTTGAGTGGGTTACAAAAAAAAGGGAGTTACTATGAAGCAACCGGGTTGATTATTATCGTTCCGGCGATCATTGCAAGATTTTGGACTCCGGCGGAAGCGTCATCCATAGTCTTGTAAAATCCAGAAGTGATTGAAACCTTCTGATCAGTGCTGAATACGTAAATACCCGCTGTAGTATCTCCTTTAGTACCATACATCATGACACCATCAGATACAGTTACCGGGTCTTGTTCCAGGGGTGTTATACCTGCTCCTTCCATGAAACTGTTAAGGAATAATTTCGCAGTTTCGTTGGAAAGTTGCTTTCCAAATGGGTTGTCCATAACATAGATCGCATAGGAGGTGCTTGGGTCCGTCGTGTTTGTAAGAATTGTGGCAGGACCAACCCCTGAATCCTGTGTTGCTTCAGTTATTCCGGGTGGAATCATAACTGAATACGTAGTTGTAGAAGAGGCATTTACCTGAGACTCGTTGACTTCAATCTTTTTCCATCCGGTAAAGTCAATATCAGCCATTGCTCCAGTTATCCCGATCATGAAAACTAAGAGCATAATTGTTAGTACTTTGTTCATGTTACACCTCAGTTCAACATAAGATACTCATACTTTCAGGAGATAAATTTTGGTAACTGTAAGGCAAAGAAGCATTTTATTTTATAAAAACCCCAACGGTGCCCCGTTGGGGGCCCCAGGTAGGACCGGTGAAAAGGACTTTTTCATGCAAAAATATTTTTAGACTATTTTTTTTTTAAAATAGATTTATCCAAATTTAATAAATATAATATTTTATCAATTTTGCATGAAAAAAGTCCTTTCCATCAGTCCTGCCTGGGGAACCCAACGGGGTACAGTTGGGGTTTTTAAATGTAAACATGTAAAAATTGTAAAAAATTATCAGAGCATTATGCCAAAGTTTTCTTTAAAAACCAGGCCATGTTCTGTCCGAGAGATTTCATAGATTCAAGGCCAGTAGTATCTGATTTTACATCTCCTGGCTCAAAGCCCATACCTATGTTCCAATATGTCGATCCCACAGTAAACATACCGCTGATACCAAAGAGATGATTTATTGTATCAAATGCATGGGTTGCCCCAGCCCGGCGGACAGCAACTACTGCTGCTCCTGCTTTTCTACTCAATGTTCCTCCGTTTGCCATGGCAACTAAACCTGCACGATCAATCAATGCCTTGGCCTCAACAGTAACGTCTGTGAAATACGTCGGAGTCCCTATTAGTATGCCATCAGCTTCAGCCATCTTCTGAATGCACTCATTCACAAAATCGGTATCAATTGCACACCGGTTGTTCTTCTTTTCAAAACATTTCATACAGGCAGTACATCCATGAACCAGTTTACCTCCGATTTGAATTATCTCGGTTTCTATGCCCTCTTTGTTGAGTTCATCACAGACTGTTTTAAGCAGAATGCTGGTGTTTCCTTCCTTTCTTGGGCTTCCATTAAATGCAATAACTTTCATTTTACCTTTCCCTGATTACCAACTATTCATGTAGCATAATCCATGTAAACCTTGATAATCCGTATAAGTACTGCTCAAATTGAGATCAGGTAATGTCTTGATCTTAATCTCTGTAGAAATTACGCAGATTTAAGATATTCATTCAAAGTACCGATTGAATTATGAATAATCTTATTCATTACACAGGTATACTTACATTATCTGATTGACGCTCACTACCTTGAACAATAGTATCTATTCAAGTGCTATGTCTTCATAGGAACTAAAGTGTTAAATTATGCACAGTATGAAATTTAAGATATAATCTCTAAAATGGTACTAATGGAGAATAAAAAGAAAAAAAGAGAATATGCCTGTCCTGTGGAGGCTGCTATAGATATTATCGGTGGAAAATGGAAACCTGTAATTCTTTGGCATATCAAAGATAAACCGATGAGATTCAATGAAATCCGTTCGAGTTTGCCTAGTATTACCCAGGGTATGCTGACTCGTCAGCTTCGGGAACTTGAGGAGGACAAGGTCGTTAACCGGAAGGTATTCGCAGAAGTTCCTCCCTGTGTGGAATACTCACTTACCAGCTTTGGGTTAACCATCATTCCAATCCTGAATGATCTCTGTGAATGGGGGAAAACATACCTGACTCTAAACCAGATAGAACTAGATTATACTGAATCCTGTCCCTCTTTAAAAAAGTAAAGAAGAGGGTAATAGTTCGTAATTACGATAATGCTGACGAATTAAAGTAGTATTTTTCATATTCTTCAACCTTTTATGAGACTGTTGTATTGGGCTTCTTGAGATTTCATATTTTATAGGCATTCTCCTATAAAACTAAACAATATTGTTAAACGGTTGTGCGCTTATCTATGATCTGGACGTGTTGAAAGGATGAGACATACCTGTATTGTTGGATTATTGATAATATGTATGGTGTTTAGTGTTTGTTGTGTTGTTGCAGAGAATAAATCTAGCAGCACCTCTGACAAACAGTCCTCATGGACTGGAGTTTGGCAGAGCCTGCGATACAATGAAACATTGGTACAGAATGGCAGTTCAGTAACCGGGACATATGTTCCCTTTATGCCTTCTGTAAACGACACCGGAATACTTAACGGAACTATTTCCGATAATGAATCGGTAGTTAATGGAGTATGGAGTGAATCCGGGGAAATTACTCTTACTCGCAATGATGATAATTTTACCCTTGATGTTCTCTGGGCATATGATGATCAGAGTGAACAATTCAAGAAATCGGAAGGGGTTGATACTCTCTACGGCACCTGGAACTCTCCTAATCTGACATTATCTCTTCAAGTAGATGGGTCAACAGCATCTGGGGTATATCGATCCCTTAGTCCGATCACAAATGTCGGTGGATATCTGAATGGAACCGTCTCACAGGATGGCAAGAAGGTCACCGGTACATTTGTAGAAGCAGGAAATTTCACTTTTGCATTAGCAAAGGATGGTTCCTACTTTAATGGAACATACAGTTATGGTTCAGAACCGGTAAAAGAGGATGATACCTGGAATGCTATCCGGTTGTCATAACCAGTAAACTCTTTTTTTCCACATAATCAGGCTCTTGTAGATATTTCCTCTCGATACTATTGCAACAGACGCTAGCTGTACTTTTTTTCTGTCCCACAAGTGAAGATACCCATCCCCGTGTTTTTACAACTTAGAATGATACAGAGATTGTTGCTTATAAAAAAAGGAGTTCAAAGATAAAATTACGATACAACTATTGCATTTGGAATTCTCAGGCTACCACCACAGTTCGCATTTCTGAGAGAGAGCGTGATCGAATAAGAACCTGCAGTTGTGTACATATGTGAGGGGTTCTTCTTTCTCACCCATTCGAAAAATCGTCTACACTATCTGCCATTTGATACCAATCATAGAATCCATCTTTCCCCCCATCTCCCATGAGACAAATCCAGAAGAGACATACTAAGGGTATATCATTGCGTGGATATTATCTATGTCTTTATATATAGAGGGCGTTTTTTAAAAAATGGAATTGGCAAATTCTAAAAAGGCAATAGAGGTGAACCAATGGTTAGATCGTAAGGTTTCCTTCCCGTACGATCTTTCCACCAGATATCTCGATCTTCTCTATTGGTGAATTGCTCTGGTATCCATTCCCATAATCTGCGACCAATCCAATTCCGTATATTCCATCAGGAAGAATGTCATGAACCATCTCGACAGGTCCCTTGAGAGAAAGCGACCCTGTTGAGATCCAGTTCTGGTCAGTCCCTTCCTGTTGTATCAGAGGAGCATACGTGTTTATCGTATCTCCTGCTTTGGGTTCTAACAGAGTCCGGGATAGCAATATTTCTCCATTATCTTCGATTGTATAAGGTCTGAAATCGAGATCTGCTTCTCTGACACTGGGATCTATATAAGCCGAGAGGTAAATGGTATTATTTTCTCCATTCTGGATAAGGTTTAATTTTGAAGAGAACTGAACAATCCCATCATCGGTCATATCTTCATATGATAAACCGAGTAGGGCGTGATTGTCTGGATCGGCAGTATCTTTCAGGTAATACCATGTTCCATCCCACTCAGGAATTGAGAATTTTCCAGATGCATCCTCCATTGCCGGAATATTTCCTATTTCCGTGATTTGGTCAGCTGTTGGATCATAGGCATAATATCCAATCCAGACCGATGCTGTGTCACTGGTATCCTCAATTATGTATTCGTTTTCTCCGGTACTATTGAGGGCAGGTTTATCTGTATCACTTGCAAGTTTTTTCAGGAAATCTTCAGTAAAGGAATCCCAGGCGGGTGATACCCTGGCATTTACTCCATCCTCTACATACAGATCATGTGTTGTGCCCTGTGGATCCAGAATAGAGAGACCTTTCGCGTCCGTGATATATTTGTCATGTCGTTCATAGACAATAGCTTTGGCTGCCGAATCGTTCACAGAAGAGCTTGAGGAACCTGAATCCTGAACATGAGAGATCAGATACTGGAGTAATAATGGAAGATCTAGACTCGTTCCCCCTTCATCCCCTGGTTCCTGGGCAAATTTCGTCGTGTTCCGATATGCTTTTCCAAGAACTCTCAGTCCGTTCTCCTCTTCAAGTACCTTATTTAGTGATACACCGAGTTCATCCAACCTGGAAACAACATCTGGAATTTGCTTTAGATCTATAATGGCGAGGGTTCGTCCCCCGTCACCTGATGCATTTACATAAGAATCCACGATTGTTCTGCAAACAGTCAGAGGATTTTGCGATGGATCCTGGGCCAGAACTTTCATCCATGTATCGTATGTCCATCCGGAACCTGGTTCTGTCTCTTCTGAGCCTACGAAATATGTTCCAAAGGGAGATAAGGCCGAAATGACCTCAAGTTCACTCATAAGACATGCATCAAAGCCTATTACATCGGACTTAAAATTGGTCTCCTTGAAAGCAGTTTGAATATCTGATACATTCTCTTTATTTCCTGTTATTTCATCAGACCCATATCCCTGATAACCGCTACCATGATCCCAGAAGATCATGTAGGTGGTATTTCCATTCCATCGATCTTTGGTCCATTCAATAAATGTTTTTAATCCGGCTGGGGAACCCATATCCAGAGAAGGGTTTGAATAACTACTGATGTTGTCATCTCCGATTACACCATTCTCAAGGTCCTTCTTTATTTGATCATATGTGGCGATTGTCATCCCTTTCCAGCCGGACTTATTTGCTCCTCCATATGCCACAATAATCTGGAGATCATCTGGAACGATATCACCAGCTCCTTTAATCATCTCTTTGATATTATCTGTGGCTGCCCCTCCTTCAGATTCCAGGTCACTTCCGACCATATATACCATAACCAGTGATTTTGTATTTGTCTGATTCAGTTCTCCCGGTTCAGATATTCCAGACACAGAATTAATCATGGAGATTAGTATCAGAAATGTAATTATTATCCAGATCAGGCGGAAAAATCTCATATTCTCCTTACTCCTAATTTCCCAGTTAATCAGAAGTTTGATTACAGGTAATACGTAGTCAGTAAATAACCACTTAATCTTATTCACTGAGGACAAATTGATTGAAACGTCCTTAATGATCACACTGAACTTTAAGCTGACTATTCAAAACCGATAGATATGTCCTACAGATAGGAGAATATCTCCTTAATGTACTCATTCTCTGTGATTGAGAAAGTTAACAGAATC